>NZ_JAWLDW010000053.1:0-16666 GCF_041686455.1 Rhodohalobacter sp. | reverse complement strand
ACTCATCATATTTTTAAACTAAACAATCCAAAAAATTTACAAGCTTTATGGCATTAATGATCTCAGTATCCGGAATCCGCGGTATTTTCGGTTCCCACCTCACCCCACAAAATCTGGTCACATTTACATCAGCATACGGCACCTGGCTCAAAGGCGGCACCGTAGTTGTGGGTAGAGACTCACGGGTAACCGGACAAATCTGTGAAGACATCGTTTGCGCAACCCTTCAAAGCCTAGGGTGTAATGTTGTCAAAATTGGCATTGCCCCAACTCCAACCGTTGCCATGAGTGTACTTCAGCATAATGCGGATGGCGGAATTATTCTAACAGCCAGCCATAATCCCGAACAGTGGAATGCTTTGAAGCTTTTGAACAGCAAAAGTGAATTTCTGGATGCGGATCAGGGGAAAGAGGTACTGGACATCGCCGATAAAGAGACATTCGATTACAAACTGTTTGATGAAATCGGTTCTGTTACCGAAGACCCCGATGCCATTCAAAATCACATCCAAGCTGTTTTGGATCTCCCTTACATTGATGCAGATCTGATAAAAAGTAAGAATTTCAAAGTTGCCGTCGACGCTGTTAACGGCGGTGGTTCGGTGGCTCTCCCCGCCCTGCTCGAATCGCTCGGAGTTCAAACGGAGTGCATCTACTGCGAACCCACCGGAATTTTTCCGCACAACCCTGAACCTCTTCCCGCGAATTTGACTGAGGTCTGTGATTTTGTAAAAAAGAAATCGTGTGATCTTGGAGTTGTAACAGATCCAGATGGAGACCGCCTTGCGCTGGTGGATGAGAACGGACGACTTTTTGGGGAAGAGTACACGCAGGTTGCAGCCTTTGATCTGCTGTTGAGTAAAAAACCGGGTGATACAGCAACGAACCTATCATCCTCCCGAGCAGCTGATGATATTACAAAAAAATATGGTCATACCTGCCATCGCTCTGCAGTAGGTGAAATCAATGTTGTTAAGGTGATGCAGGAGAAAGGCGCCGTTATTGGCGGTGAAGGAAACGGCGGAGTGATTAATGCCGACCTGCACCCGGGCCGTGATGCATTGGTTGGAACGGCTATGATCCTGCAGCTGCTGGCCGAGCGCGACATCAAAGCCTCTGAATACAGAGACTCACTCCCGGATTATGAAATGAGCAAGCAGAAAATTGAGCTGAACGATCTTGGAATGGATGCGGATGATCTGCTCAAAAAAGTAACCGACGTTTATGCTGATCAAAACCCAAATACGGTGGATGGGGTTAAGCTCGATTTTGATGAGGGATGGGTTCATTTCAGAAAATCGAATACCGAACCGATTATCCGGGTTTACAGTGAAGCCAAAACAAAAGAAAAGGCTGCTGAACTAGCCGAAAAGATTTTGTCGGTAATCAAATAACATAAGTTTAGTATAATAATTTATAAAATGAGCTTTCCCTCCTTGGAAAAGGAGGGGACTTCTCGTTTTACCAAATCCAAAATATTTACATCGGATTCACATTGAATAGTCCTTTTGTCTAACTTCCAAGTTAACCGTTTCAGACATCCCATGTTTTCTATAGAAAGCTTTCCTATTTTAAACATTCATTAAGCTTAACCAACGTGAGTTCTAAATAAGAAAATTGATGACGGGTTTGACCAATTCTCCCCTAAAAAGGGGCTCCGAGCGTTAGCGACACGTAAACCGAAATTAAGAGGGGGTCCAAAGGATTTTTCATCATTTTGGTGCAAGTCCAAACATCCCCCTAAATCCCCCTTTGTTAAGGGGGACTTTAAATTCTAAATTTAACCTCGAATTTACGCTAAATAAATATTTCAGAATGATTACATCGATGACAGGTTTTGGCCGGGGTGAATCCTCATCAAGCGGCTACCAGGTAACGGTTGAAATTAGAACGCTAAACAGCCGCTACCTGGACATTTCCGTTCGAATGCCTCAATCCATTCAGGATAAAGAGATAGAGCTAAAAGAGTGTGTTCAAAAAAACCTTTCACGTGGGAAGGTAAATCTTAATATCAATGTAGACCGGACCAAAAGCGCCGGACCCGATATCAAACTGAATGAACAGCTGGTGAAAAGCTATAGCTCAATTTTAAGGAATTTGAGAAGTACGGGAGATATTGATGAGCCTGTTACGGTACACGACCTTTTGCAATTCAATGATATTTTTGAGACCCGCAAAGAGGACGAAAAAGAGGTACGCGTTATTTGGGAATGCACAAAAAATGCCCTCGAAACTGCGCTCGATAACCTGAACACCATGAGACGAAATGAAGGCCGGGAGCTGAAGGATGATCTGTCGAACCTGGTTACGGAAATTTCTTCCCTGCTCGATGAAGTTATTGAACTGTCCGATAAAAGAGCCCCTGAAATTCGGGAAAAGCTAAAAACCCGCATTCAAAAAATGATTTCGGAAGAGCAGATCGATCCCGACCGAATGGAGATGGAGATCGCCCTCTTGGTGGATAAAATGGATATTAACGAGGAGGTAATCCGGCTGCAGTCACATCTGAAATTTTTTCTTGAAGCCCTGGATGCCGAAGAACCGGTTGGCCGAAGGCTCAACTTCCTTTGCCAGGAGATCAACCGCGAACTGAATACTATCGGCTCCAAAGCAAACGATTCTAAAGTAGCACATCATATCGTTTTGGGTAAGGAGAAGCTGGAGCAGGTACGCGAACAGGTTCAAAACATCGAATAATTTTTCAAACAAGCTTCACGTAAACATTCATCATTTTTTATGAGTAAAAAGGGCAAAATCCTGATTCTGGTCTCGCCAAGCGGCGGGGGAAAATCCACCATGACCAAGCGCCTGCTTAAAGATTTTGACGAGCTGAAGTTCTCCGTCAGCGCAACCACCCGGGGGCCCAGAAAAGGAGAACAAGACGGCGTGCACTACCACTACCTCTCCGAAGACGTTTTTAAAGAAAAAATTGAAAATAACGAGTTTTTGGAGTGGGAAGAGTTTTATAACGGCACCAAGTACGGAACTTTACGTTCAGTCGTTGAAAATGAGCTGAATAAAGGCTATTTTATTTTGCTTGATATTGATGTATTGGGTGCACTGAATGTTAAAGAGCTTTACGGCGATAAAGCACTTACTCTTTTTATTCAGCCTCCATCTCTTCAAGTATTGAAAGAGCGTTTGATTGCGCGGGGAACAGAAACAGAAGTGTCTCTGGAAACTCGCCTCGAACGAGCTGAAAAAGAGATGAAGTACGCGTCAAAATTCGATACCATTATTATCAACGATGATCTGGAAACAGCGTACAGCCGGATCAAAGAAACGGTTTCAACTTTTATAAATTCATAAATACTATTATGCCGATTCGAACACTCAACTTAGAAGAAATGGGCAGCAAGAAGGGTAATCGCTACGAAAAAATTGTTGCGATGTCTAAACGAGCCCGACAGATTGCTGCACAGGAAAAACTGGAACTCGACGAAAAGCTCAAATATTTTGAAGGCTTTGAAGATGAAGATGAGTTCACCTTCAACGAAGAGCAGGAGAGAATTTCAAAGGCGTTCGAAAAACTGCCACATGCAACTCAGCGTTCAGTCATCGAAATGCTGGACGATAAAGTAACCTATCGTTACCCAAATAAAGAGATTTAAAGATGCTTGCCGGGAAACGCATCATATTGGGCGTTACCGGTGGTATAGCTGCTTATAAAGCAGTTTATCTTCTACGCGATTTTCAAAAAGCGGGAGCTGAAGTCCGGGTCACCATGACTCCCTCGGCTACCCGCTTTGTTGGTTCTGAGACCTTTGCCGCACTCAGCCGGAATGAAGTAGCGGTTGAAGTCTTCAACGATACGGAGCCCGGTAAAAACTGGACCAAACATATTCATTGGGGCGAATGGGCAGATCTTTTTGTAATTGCCCCCTGCACGGCTAATACACTGTCAAAAATTGTCCACGGCCAGTCAGACAACATGCTCACCTCTACCCTTCTAGCCGCCAGATGTCCGATTTTGATCTGTCCAACCATGGATGGAGAAATGTATGAAAGTTCTTCGGTATCAAAGAATTTAAAAGAGGCCGGGGAGTTGGGATTCTACATTCTCGAACCCGACACCGGATATTTAGCAAGCGGACTGGACGCCATAGGCCGACTGCCCGAACCGGATGCTATTATTAAACGATCAGCTGAGATCATTAAAGATCATCAGATACAGGGACCACTAACCGGGAAGAAAGTCATCGTTACAGCCGGACCCACTCGCGAATTTATTGACCCTGTTCGGTTTATTTCCAATCCGAGCTCCGGCAAGATGGGCATTGCAATGGCAGAGGCCGCACGTGCACTCGGAGCTGATATAACACTGCTCCACGGCCCCATAAAGGAACCGATACCTGACAGGTTACAAACCGAACAGTTTATCACAGCAGATGACCTTTTTGAAATGATGAAAGAACATCAGAATGCTGAGATTGTAATTATGGCGGCGGCTGTGGCTGACTTTAAACCGGATAGTTCATCAGATAAAAAGATTAAAAAACAGGGCTCCGGCAGTTCTCTCAAAATTGACCTGACAGAAACCCCCGATATTCTTGCCTGGCTGGGCAATCAGAAGAAAGAGAACCAGATACTGATCGGGTTTGCAATGGAAACTGAAAACCTGATTGAGAATGCCCACACAAAACTCAAAAAGAAAAATCTGAATTGGATCTGTGCAAACCAACTGAACAGTGAAGGCTCCGGCTTTGAGGGTGATACAAACACTATACATTTGCTGGGACCGGACACTCAAAAAGAGTTCACCGGACAAAAATCAGAGATTGCCTCAAAAATTCTGTCAGAGATATTTGATTTGTAAATCAAATAATGACAATCCTTATTTGAAAAACTTCCATAGCCTACAATATTTCATAACCTTAGAGATTTAAATATCACGAAGTCAGATAATTAAGGCACTAGTTTTATGATGTTTTAAAACCGGATCGCAATTTTAACTCATCTTTTTTGCAACGAGCAAAAGAACCTGCCGTGATTTATTCAACAGGCATGTTGCTATTAAACATATCCAGGTACATTTTCCAGGTTCCTCTCTCCTGTTTCCAAATCACGATGTACTTGGATTTGTCGACTAATTCACCATCTTCTCCATGCAACTCTGCAATGCTAACTTCAACCAAAGCCTTTCCATATCTCTCCACATCACCGGTATGCAGTTTAATTTCGCTGATTCCCGTATCCATTATAGCCTGCCAGTAAGACACCAGGTTATCGCTCCCTACTACTGATTCACTGTTTGGCGGAAGTAATTTTGCATCAGCTGTATATAGTTCACTCATACCGGCGGGGTCCAGTTTTTTATATGTTTCCATAAAAATTTCATTTCTCTCTTCCACTAAGTCTAGGTCTTTTTCTAAGGATTTGCCGTGCATAAACCCTGTACCCAAAAGTAAGGCGAGTAACAGTACGAATAGCAATTGAACTTGTCTAGATTGAATCATGGTTCCCCCATTTTATTTATGATTAAAAAGCTGTGTTTTACAGCTTATTTTATGGGAAATAACTGTCGTGATATTCTTGATTGTATAGTACTTTTTAAAAATGAGTTTTGAACAAGGATCGGTCAACTAATCTTTCCCTACTGTCTCTCTCTAACTTATGTTCTTGTGTCAAAACTGTTTTAAAAAGAAAATACAAATGATGTGATATGACAATTAGAATTCAGCAACAATAGAGTAATAGTGCATCTGAGCCCTTCTGATCCGGATATCTTTGAAAGATTACCCGAAAATCATGAGGTATACCTTAACCGATCCCGAATGATTTGAGCCACTTCACATTGTGGTAAAGTTACGGTTTCGCTCTTCAGATGAATACGGCTCTTGATTGGTTAAGAATTTGAATCAGAGAACTGAAATGGCCTCAAAGATCGTCAAATGTATATTCTGTTGTTAATACTTTACAAGAAGTTGTTTTGATGCACTTTCCAGCCGGGCCAGTGTTTCCAGGCCCCAGGGAAAGATGCCCTCAGAATGATTCACACCTTCAGGCCGGAGGTAGGTGAGGTTTGTTTTACCAGTCTCCACGGCTCGCTCTTCAAATTCATCGCTATTAAATATTGGCGCAACTCCATCCGAGTCACCATGCACCAGCAGAACCTCAGCACTTGGCACGTACAGCAAATTGTTTTCTGCAACGGCCGATTCCAGCTCAACCTCCTCCCCATTCAGATAACGCTCAATAAAGGAATCAGTGAAAAGTTCTGTCATAGTCTCGGGAAGCTGTGATACCACCTGAGCCGAACTTAGCGAGCCATCAAAGAGGCCTTCTGATATCCTTTCATCGTAAGGGGAGTTGAAATACTCGCTCAGTGGCCGCGGAAAGCTGTAGATATTATGATAACTCTGTAAAAAATAAGCGTAGCACGCTACACACTCGGCGGGTTGATCAACATTATTGATGACATAATCCATTGTTGATGAGAGATCAAATATTGGTGCTCCCATCGAAATCAGGCCCGGCTGAAGAGGTGACGGCCCTGTCTCCATTTTTTCGGCAAGTGCCAGAGTTGCATAGGCACCTTCAGAGTAACCGATCAGGTCGATTGAATTTCCAGACCACTCGATATCATTCGCCTCAAGAAACTCCATACCGGCCAAAATCATATCATAGCTTGCCGACGCCAGCGTCTCTTTGTGCTGGTACGGATGCGGCTGAATTGACGTAACACCATATCCAAGGTAATCCGGCAGAAATACAATATTGCCGGCCGATGCGAAAATAGCTTTCCGGGTTGTGGCAGAATTGGATGTCGCATCTACGGAAGGTGCTTCACCATTAGAAAATATAGTTGCGTGCTGAATAGAGAGAAGTCCCGGCTGAGGAGCATCAACAGGTACAATTACAGCTCCGGAAGCCTCAATAGAATTACCATTTATATCCCTGGTCTGATAGACAATCCTGTATACATCAACATCGTGATTTATATATGAAGCAGCATCCGGCTGGCCCGCAAGTGTTACCCAAAAAAACTCCATCGAGGATTGCGTAATCGTACGGTTAAAATCTTCAGAAACCAGGGTTTCAAATACTGGCTCTTCGATGTCATTATTGTCGCTGCAAGAGAGAGTAAAGAGTAGCAACAGGAATAACGCCTGCCAATTAAGATATTTCATGAATCTGTCGGTTGGTTATCGTTCTTCGGTTAACATGATAATCAAGCAGAACCTAAACTTCTATGAAAGTTTCAAGTAACCTAAGTTCGAATTAAGAATTTGGAACTTACGTTATGATGCATTTGAAGATCTTCCCTCCTTCAAAACACTTCATTAGGAGGGGATTCTACTATTGCCTACTAATTCCTTCAAGGAAGCTCACAAAGACTTATCTATTTACAAATTGAATGACTTTTTATCGAAGTCACGTTTAGCTACGACGATCGGATATTAATTCGAATATTAAATCGAATATCGTGGGTGGTGCGTTTAAACGTCCGGGATGATTGAGGTAAAATCTGTGTAAACCCATATTCAAAATTTGCCTGGATTGTGTTTGAAAAACGGTAACCAACTACGGCTGACCCGTTAATCCTTGTCTGTCCCGTAGGTGGCCTCGGATTGAAATCGTAAGCCGACGGATCCCTGTTAATTTCGCCGGGGCCATCCTGCAGCGCACGGTCAAGATCTGCATCAAGCAGAAAACGCTGTTCCATATCTTCTATGAAGTTTCCATTGATGGTTAGATCCACGTTGTTTGTAAGGGTTGAAAAAAATGGAAGTCTGAAATTTCGCAGCGTATAAGCAAACTGAACCCTTAGCCCTTTCGATATTCGCTCGGATACCTGGGTGTTGGATAGAGAAAGGCTTGTGATGTTACTTGTTTCGTACCCCAGCTGTGTTCTCAGTCCATTATCCCATGTCACATTCAGCTGCATCAGCGGAGCAAATCGTTTCTCAATATTTACAGATGAAGGATCAAATTCCGGCCTTACATCTTCAACCTGATACACACCAATTCTTCTTGTTATTTGCGAGTCAGCATCGTTATTTAAATTCCATCCAATCCTGTACAAACCGCTGTAGGAGTGAGTTATGGTTGCTCGCTGCATGTAGCGGCCAATCCACGGAATAAAACTTTCCACCCCGGTCCAGTTAATTCTCCAGTTTGGCAGAGGTATCGGGGTAAAGTTTTTATCGCCAAATACTGACGCCCGGCCGAGGTATGCAGATCTAAAATCTTCCTGAAGGGCTACACTGTTCAGAACCGTGTTTCCGTTATCAGATCCAATTACATTTTCTGTCGTACTCATACCGTCAAAAGCGGTCCGCAGCTGGTCCCTGAATAACTCTTCGTAGCCTGTTCCAAACGCCCACACACTTGAACTGATATTACCGGAGGAACTCGTTACCGAGGTTATTTCATTATCCGGTCCCAGCGAGATCGATTCCGTGCGCCGTTCATCCCACTGAGTTTGCCAGTTGAGATCTATCGACAGATTTGAGAAAGGATTTAACCGGGTTCCAAGTGTTATATTATCCGAATAGGTATTGTTTGCAGGAATTTGAAGGGTTCCTGTTCCATCCGGATTAGCAATCAACTGATCCTGCCTTATCCTCTCTTCGATGCCGATCCTGTAGCCGAATGACGGTGTAAAATCTTCCCCCGCACCAAACATATCAAAAAAGCTCGACCCTCCATCGTAGCCCGCCTGCGACCCTGTATTTGAGTTGCTGTAGTTTATATCTGCACTGCGCATGCTAAATACAGCCAAAAATGTTTTTCGGGCATAGTATGTAAACTGCTCTCCAAATGTATACCCGGCTTCATCGTCATCTTCTTCACCTGCCGCGTCTCGCTCACGCTGTGCATTTCTGTCGGCCTCTACCGCATTCCCATAAAATGGAACTTTATTTAACAGAGTCTCCGTGTTGATTCTCAGTGTGTGATCCAGCCTGAAGGTATTGGATACCCTGGCACCCTGATTTGAACCAAACGGAGAATTCTCCCATCTGAATCCACCCGAATAGCGGGCGTTGTAGTTTATCCAGTTCAGTGAACTAATTTGGCTGAATCGCGGCTGCCATCCTGCCGTATAGTTTTCGGAATAACTGCTTCTCCGGGGTGATAGGTCATCAAAAAGCAGATCCCTGAAAACATCAAATGACGATTCTGTAGCGAATGCAGTACTGTCTGCACCGGTCATGCCCGCATCTCTGATTGAAACCCTGGCTAAATCGAAAACACCCTGCGACTGAAATGACGTTGTTATTGATGGCGTAAAGTTATATCCGAAGCCGAGATTGCTGGTATAGGTAAAGCTGTGAGTCTGCTGAGTAGCAAACTCATCCTGATCACGAAGCGCTCTTCGCTTTCTCTCTTCATAGGATCTCCGGGTGCTTAAAGACGAGGAGAAACTGGTTGGCGTAGTGCCCAATTGAATTCCGGCCAGGCTACCCGCAAGTGGTATATTTGATAGAAAATTAAAAGGCCTCACATATCTGGCTGACCTGAAGTTGTGATTGTAACGAATCGAGGCGTTATAATTCCAGTTATCTTGAAAAATATACTCCGGTGACCTTCCATCAGTCGTGTTATAAACGTAATTGACCGTGGTATTATCCAGAGTGTAGCGCGCAATTCGGTTTTGCGAATTACGCTTAGACATGTTCGACAGATTAATGGAATAGCTCTCCCTGAAGGTTTCAACTTCGCGGGTTTGCTGCTCAATCAGCTCATCCTGCTGATCTTCATTCAGATCTGTTCTAGAGCGTACAGCCTGCTCAAAGTCCGTCAGGCGAATGTCCCCCTGATTTGGCAGGTATTTTGGAACAGAGTTAGATCTTCTTGTGGATAGGTTTACGGGAAGACTCCAGCCGTAGCGTTCCGGAATGAAGCTATCCATATTTACCGTCGTGGATAAATCATACGCTGTTTCATTACTCACCCTTCTTTGCCCCAAACGGGAATCCAGTGAACCAAACCCCTGTGTCTCCCGCGTAAGATTTGCGTTTACCGTGGCAAAATCAGCAATCTTGAGGGTTGATTTAGAATTCGCAGCCCAGCCCGTCTCGTTGTCAAAACCGGACACCCTGAGTTCGTTCAGCCATAATTCTGCATTCAGAATGGGTGTACCCGGCCCATCGGGGTTATCCGCATCAAAAGGATTGCGAATCCCCATCCCTACTTCAGAAACCCGCCCTAATGATGGATTCCCTTTTATAGCAACTACGGCGCCCGGTACAGATTCTTCGAGAATATCAGAGCGCTCATACACTTCAGTAAGAGAGCCACCTCCCTCCTGGTCCCTCAGCTGTTTTAACTGATTAAAAGCTGAAAGAATAATATTCATGCTGTTCTCGTCATAAAGCCATACTTGCGTCGCCTCTTCATCAAACAGCGGATTCCCGGATGGATCAAACTCCTGATATGGAAAGTTGGGATTTGAAGGCGTCACCGGCTGGCGATACTCGTAGTAGTTGTTTTCAAGATCGTTGCCAAAACGCATAACCAACTCTGCATCTCCCCTGTTCTCGTACCCTTCCCCGTGTACAAACATTCTCATATTTGAGTAGTTTAAAAGATTCAAACCGCTGGGGTAAACCCTCTTTACCAGTTGCAGAGAACCCGGACCCAAATTTTCTGCCTGCAAGGCAATAGACTGTTCATTCTGAAGCGACTGAAGCTGTGTACTTCGGTTTTGTGCCCGAATAGCCCCACGAGGCTGGCGATAGGGAATCGGGCGCCGATTTGAGTTTTCCTCGATATTAATCGTGCTGATTTTTATATCGGCATTGGGATCGCTCTGGGTATTGATATTCTCATCCTGTCTCCATTGATTTCCTACAAAATCCAGGGCTGCAAAGCGCAGAGTAAACGGCCTTTCATAGCCCGACATCCAAATACGTACATAGGTGATATTCTGAAAATCGTTGATATCTCCTACCGTTCTCTTGAAATCATCCAGCGGTATTCGAACCTGGTACCATCTGTCCTGCTGGCGAGAGCCGGGAACCCTGTCAACGATATATGTTCCGGGTGATCCGATTTCCAGACGGTTTTCATCGGCCGGATTTAACTCCACCTCGTATTGGAAGTAGGCATTGGTTAGCGCTACTGTAGACGGATTTACTAAACCTTCGGTATCGGGCCTGTTCGTCGACGCTCTTTTCTCACTTTGGTCAATGGGCGTGTTCCCGTCGCCAAACCCGAGCATCCTGTGAAATCTTTCGTGCAGCGGCAAATCCTGCACTTGTGACTCTCCATAAAAGACGTAGTCGTCATTTGATGGATCTGCAGATAGTCGCTGAAATATCTCACTGGCTTCTCCCCACTGCTGCCTCATTTCATCCACAAAATCTGCGAAAATCGTCTGCTCATTCAAGCCGTTAACTCCGCCTGAATTTGGCATTCCATCCAGCCCAACATCTTCCAAATCTCTGTTTTCATTGGAAAATTGGCCCTCGGGCGGGGGAGGATTAGCGGGCAGAACCGATCTGGGATTCATCTGACTGTCAAGAATCAACGTTTCAGGATTTAGTGCCAGCCCATCCTCCGTGTTAAGTTTGGAATTGGGAACAACATCTTCCGATACCAATCCGATATCGATATACATTTTGCCATCAAAATCGTCTACGGCTCCTGCGGGTGCAGGCTGACCATCTTCTAGTACAGGCTGAACCCAAAATTCCAGGAACTCAATGTTGTTCTGTGAAAAATCCTCCTGTCCGGATGGGATTACTGCCGTCATACC
The DNA here is from genome assembly GCF_041686455.1 of Rhodohalobacter sp. Taxonomy (NCBI): domain Bacteria; kingdom Pseudomonadati; phylum Balneolota; class Balneolia; order Balneolales; family Balneolaceae; genus Rhodohalobacter; species Rhodohalobacter sp. The sequence continues at coordinate 4,962 of NZ_JAWLDW010000053.1, read as the reverse complement.
TCCCCATGTTCTTTCGGGTTCTTCTTCCAGCAGTGTTCTCAGATCAGGATTATAATTGTATTGGCCGCTGGATAATGGATTGTAAAAAACATCCATCGTGGTGATAATCTCTTCCTGAGGATTCTGTGTTTCACGCCCCGGAAAAACATCTGTTACCCGAACCGGCTCAGATTCCGGTGTAAACTCTACATTCCCCAGAATGGTTGAAATATTTCGCGGAATAGAGTACCAAGAGAATTCAGATCTTAAATTGGCTCTGTCCAGTTTAGACTGACGGGTAGAAACCGGCTGACCCGGAAAATCATCCTCTTCAAAAATAAGCTCATCGGGCTCGTAACCCGGAACAGCTACAGGTGAGGATGCTAAATTCCAGCGGGTGGCATTTAAAAGATTGATTTTTATGTTGGAGCCTTCAAAATCGTCTAAAAAGGATAAACCCTGCTCTTCGTCTTCAAACAGTTCATTATTTCGAATAGCCCTTCGTACCGCTCGCGTATCCGCTACACCGGGTCGAAGCTGTGCAAACTCCCCACTGAACTCAAATTCTGAATTTTCCCTGGTCTGTATCAACGGTAACCAGTCTACTGCCCTGGTGATAAACGGTGTGTCGAACCGTGCATTTGCATCAACCCCGAGTACAGAATTACTAATCGGTTCATCACCAATCAGGATTTTATCGTCCAGCGGACGCTCATTAAATCTGAAAAAAGTACCCCCCAGCTGAAAGTTATTGGTAATATCGTACTCTGCCCGCAAGCCTGTAAAGGTTTTCTGTTCGATGGAAGTGAGCGCCTGATTTTCATATTCGATCCGAATATCTTGTCCCGGTGAGGTGTAGCGATCATTTAAGATGGTAATGCTTCCAAAGGAGTAGTCCACCTGGTAGTCAACATTTTCCTGCAACTGATTTCCATTTGCGTAGACACGAACCGACCCCTCAACCAGTGCAATACCAAGGTTATAGTTTTCCTGCAGGCCTCCGCGGGATGTCCCACTGAATCTGAAAAATCCGTTTTTAGAACTTTGAGAAGCGTTTCTCTGTCTCTCCTGATACAGTTCATTATACGTCAGCCGTTCGATGTCTTCAGGGCTTGCCGGCGAATCTTCCAATACCTCCTGAATCCTGTTGCCAAAGGGTTCCAGGTATGGAAATATGATCAGGCCATTTTGCGGATCCAGTGTACCGGTTCCGAAATCAAGCTGGTTATCCGGCTCTAACGCTCCCTGCGAATCGACCCGGTCCAGGCCTAAATCCTGCAACAGTGTTGTACTCCGGCCCGGTAATCGATCCCTGGCGATATTCTGCTCGGTAAATTCGAGCTCCAGTTCCAGCGATTCACTATTTATGTTACTCACGCCCAGCGAATAGATGTTGCGCATCGTCAGATTAAAAAGGTCACTGTCTGTTGATGAATTCTGAGGTCGAAGCATTTTAAGGAAAATCCTGTCGTTACCGCTTCTGTTCAGCTCACCAACGTTTACAATTTCATTATTTGCGCCTCTATACGTAAATGAGATTGCCAGAACCTCCCTCGACCCCAACCCTTTGCGGAGAGAGATGTATCCGGATGTTTTATTAATCGTGTAGTCTGTTCCCTCTTGCAGAGGTGTAAAATATCCTTCTTCAAAATTTCTGGATTCAGTAATGCCTAAATCTTCTGCAGAAACACCCACCTGCGGATCACGAAACTGGTCCAGCAGCTCCGGGTCGAAAACGTCCTGGTTGTTATCGGGAGGTGAAAATTCCCCGGGTCCATCTCTTACAACTCCTTTATCAGCCAGGGCTACGGCCAGACGTGCCCCTGCGTCTGACTGTATATTTTCTCTGAGCACCCAAACCTCTACATCTGCAATCTGAAGAGTTTGCGATAGCTGCTGAGGATTCTCCATACTGTTTTCAAACTCCTGCCGTGTATAGTAATCCAGGAAAAAGTGCCTGTCGTCGCTGTAGTCGGCTGGTCGGATTTGAATAGGCTGCTCCGTTGATCCTCCACGAATGGTTTCAACATTGCTCTCACCGCCTTGCTGAGATAGAACGGATGTAAGCCTGAATGATCCCAGCTCTGCAACAGATTTTATACCAAAAAGTGCTCCACTGCCTCTAATCAGAGAGTTTCCGGTATTCATATTCACATTACCCAGCTCGATACTCTTAATGATTTCATCTTCATATCCCTCGTAGATAATATTTAAGCGGTTCATATAGTCGAACTGCCTCTCTGTATCCCAGTCTGTCTGAATAGTTAGTTTATCTCCGATATTTCCCTGAATGTTCAATTGCAGGCTCTGGTCGAAGGTCGGGTCTATTCGGGTTTGCTGATCGGGCGGCAGACTTGGATCCTCCGAAAGTTGAACAGACGCCCCTACATTCATCGTTGCTACTCCGTTGACTCTTAAATTCACTTCCGGAGTTCCAAAAATAGATGAGAAGGCAGACTCCCTTCCTCCCGGAATGCCAACACTAAGGTCAAAAAGACCCCTGCCGGTTTCATCCCTGCGCGCACTTTCCCGTATAAATTGTCGCCAGTTTTCTCGTTTAACGCGCTCTCTTTGAATTTGGACATAGTTCCGAAAACTCATAGAAACAGGGAAACCGGATCTGTACCCGCCTATTCTCTTTTCAGCGTAAAAGCCTCCGTCACTGCGAGTTTCGATGGAAATTTCCTCTTCAGGAAGAGTTATGTAATAGAGTTTGGGTATGGGTTTAAAATAGACAGGGGCAATTTTGTCCCCTTTTATTGCGGGAAAAGTTGCACTCAATTCTTCGCTTTGAACCGTAACTGTGTCTGCAGGCTCTCCGTCTTGTGCATATACTTCTGTTACTGAAGCAAAATGCATCAACCATCCCAAAATTGGAAAAAGTAGTAAAGAACGTTTTATTGGCACTGGAATAAACTGCAGTTATCCGGCTTTTTTACAGCCTTTTATGAAAGAAAACAAACGTGTCAGTGTCGTAACGTTTTATGCGATAAGATCTGCTTTTATGGGGTTCAAATAAGATTGCCTAAGAATAATAAACTCTCTGCAAAGATGTTTAAAAATAGATGGTTTTGAAAGCTTTTGATTTTTGAATTGCACTTTTCATGAATGTTAAAATAGCTGTACTATTCAGGCATGTTTAATCAAGTACAGACGGATCTTTTCCGAAAACATATCGGGCCTTTTCTTTTCTGTTTTTTTACAGTGATGTTTTTGCTGCTGATGCAGTTTTTAATCCTTCACGTAGATAAACTGGTTGGCAAGGGTTTGCCATTTTTGATCGTTTCCGAGCTGATTCTCAGTAATCTGGCCTATATGGTGGTTTTGGCTGTTCCGATGGCGGTACTGGTATCCACGCTTATCGCATTTGGCAAATTCTCTGAGTGGAATGAATTAACAGCTATTCGGGCTGCCGGTATTAATCCAATTAAACTAATGGCTCCCATAATACTGGCAGGTGTTGTTCTGTTTGGTCTGATGGGTTATTTCTCAAACTATGTGTTACCTGAATCCAATCATAAAGCTCGCTCTCTATTTTTGGATATCCGCATGCAAAAGCCGGCTTTCGACCTGCAACCCGGCATTTTCTATGAAGATCTGGACGGCTACACCTTTCTTATTAATGATATAGACAGTGAAACGGATTCGCTTTACGATGTTCGTGTTTTTCAGGACGCCACGGATAACCGTAAAGAGGCGTACATCAACGCGGAACGCGGCTGGCTCGAAAGTCCCGATCAGTATACCCTCTCACTGTTTCTCTACAACGGATCGTCGCTGCGTTTTATCCCCGGTGAACGAAGAGATGAGCAGACACTGGAGCGCAGTAATTTTTCAACCTACCGAATGAGTTTTGACCTCACCGATCTCTCATTTTCACGATCCAACCCGGAGCAGAGAAGCAGAAATGATCGTACAATGAGCGCCCAAGCCATGCTGGCTGTGGTCGATACGTTGCGAACCGAACAGCAAAGAGAAATTCAAAAATTTAAACGAAACACCGGGCAAGATCAGCAGATACCTTTTCATTCTGAAGCCGGCGGGTCTGTAAATTTGATCAAAGGTGATTTGCAAGACACGCTTCAAATCTATCAGTCGGACCTGATAGCGTTGAAAGAACTACCAAATCCTTCCGCAAAGATTAGCTCAATCAACCAAGCCATTAACTCCATAGACCGCTACAACTCAGAGCTCGATAATCTGAAATCGAACGTAAGCTGGCGAGATTTCAGGCAGGCTGAATTTTTGGTTGAAGTTCATAAAAAATTCTCTATCCCCTTTGCTTGTATCGTCTTTGTATTTTTGGGAGCTCCCATAGGAATGTTAACACGAAAAGGAAATCTGGGTGTTGCTGCACTGATCAGCGGCGGGCTGCTCACCGTCTACTTTATTGCCATCATCCAGGGAGAAAAACTGGCCGATAGATTGATTATCAGTCCATTTTGGGGAATGTGGGGAATTAACATCTTCTTTTTGGCGGTCGGTATCATTCTCACCCTGCACGTGAGCACATCCATCCGGATTACAAACCTATTCAGAAGTGATGAATAAACTTGACCGCTACATCTTATTGAGGCTTCTTACCATCACGGTTTTTGTGCTGGGGATGTTGATCTTCATCTTTATCCTGATCGACTTTTCTGAAAACAGCGATGATTTTGCCGATAAGGGCGCTGAAATGGCGGAGATCTGGAGTCAGTATTATTTGAACTATATCCCGGAAATGATCCGGCTGGTCTCTCCGGTTGCTGTATTGGTTGCCTGCCTCGTTTTATCCGGGCAGATGACTGAGCGGCTCGAAACAACGGCTATAAAGGCCTCGGGAATTAGCTTATACCGGCTATTCGTACCCTACCTAATGTTTGGATTTGCAGTTGCAATCTCAGTCAGCTACCTCGATGCCTATGTTATCCCAAACTCCAATGCAGAACGAATTACTTTTGAACGTCAATATATGTCGGGCAGCAGCGATAGGATTGACAG
>NZ_JAWLDW010000052.1:0-16719 GCF_041686455.1 Rhodohalobacter sp. | reverse complement strand
AAAGAAAAAGCCTGCCAGCATAGCTGACGGGCTTTAATTTGTACCCGAGAAAGGACTTGAACCTTCACGTCCGTGAGGACATACGCACCTGAAGCGCACGCGTCTACCAATTCCGCCACTCGGGCATTTCGTTTCTTTGATAGATTCTAAATATAGGGAGCTTTTACTTCTCTTTGCAATAAGAAATTGAGTGCAGAAAAATTTATTTAGCTGAGGATATCAGCTAAGATTTTACAGGGTGATTATTTTAAACATGTTCACCACATCGGAACAGATTTTAAAAGAAGAGAATTTGATTTCGATAAAATTTTTTTAGATTCCATCGAAATCAAGGTTGGAGTGGGGGCAACAATTTTTTAATCTGTCTCCTCTATGATTTATTCACTCTATGTATTGGATCTTTAATAGACGGCTCTATTTATAAACATAATTAAGGTATGGAAAATAAAAGTGATACGACTGAATTAGGAACAGACAATATGGGAAGAGTGATCTTTCTGTCAACCATAGCGGCTATTGGGGGGTTTCTTTTTGGATTTGATAGCGGTGTGATCAACGGTACGGTTGGGGCACTACAGGAGGCATTTAATTCAGATGCTGTCGGGACGGGCTTCAATGTCGCCTCGATGCTGCTTGGGTGTGCACTGGGTGCATTTTTTGGCGGGAGTCTGGCTGACAAGTTTGGCCGGAAGCCTATTTTATTGATCACGGCCGTTGCGTTTATTATTAGCGCATTTGGATCCGGTGCAGCCGGTTCGTCTTTCTTATTTGTCATGGCCAGAATATTAGGCGGCTTTGCTGTGGGGGCAGCGAGTGTACTGGTGCCTGCCTACATCAGTGAAATTGCTCCGCCTAAGGTTCGGGGTGCATTAACCACTTTAATGCAGCTGATGATTGTAATCGGTCTTTTCATCGCTTTTATCAGTAATTACAACATTGCCGGAAGCGCCGGAGGTGCTACGGAAGCTTTCTGGGGTGGTTTTGACGCATGGCAGTGGATGTTCTGGGTTGAAATGATACCAGCCGGAATATTCTTTTTAGGCCTGTTGTTTATTCCCGAATCTCCAAGATACCTGGTTGCAGCCGGTAAACTGGATAAGGCAAAAGCTGTTTTGAATAGTCTTGCATACGGGGATACCGCAGATGAAAAGATCAAAGACATTCAGTCTACCCTGGAGGAGAATCGTAAGCCAAAACTGTCAGATATTATATCTAAGCATACCGGGAAAATTCAGCCGATTATTTGGGTAGGTTTGGGTTTAACCACTCTCCAGCAGTTTACAGGTATCAACGTTGTTTTTTATTACGGTGCTACACTTTGGCAGGCAGCCGGCTTTACAGAAGAAAATGCGCTTCTTCAGAATGTGATCAGTGGATCTGTAAATGTACTTTTCACATTTGTGGCTATTGCCCTGGTTGATAAGGTAGGGCGGAAGCCGCTTCTAATGATCGGTGCACTGGGACAGGCGGTGATGCTGGGAATATTGGCTTTAATATTTGGAACGGCCGCTGCTACCGATGGCGGTTCACTGCAGCTTGAGGGTAATATGGGGTTGTATGCCCTGTTGTCTGCCAATGGATATATTGCATTTTTTGCTTTCACATGGGGCCCAATTATGTGGGTAATGCTGGGTGAAATGTTCCCTAACCAATTCCGGGGAGCTGCCCTTGCGGTCTGTGGTCTAATCCACTGGTTGTCAAACTTCACGATCACAATGACATTCCCTGTACTGCTGGCCTCCATAGGCCTCGGATTATCATACGGTATATATGCAGGATTCGGGATTATCGCGTTCTTCTTTGTGAAGCGCTATGTGGTTGAAACGAAAGGTCGCACATTGGAAGATATGTCCCGCGATATTCAGAATTAATCAACTTACAACTGCATCCTTTATGAAGCTGCAGTCTCTAGGGGCATAAATCAATAAGATTTTCAGATGTAAACCAATATTTAATGTGAGCTCGAGATAAAATTTGGAAAGAATGTCTCCCCTCCTTCGTAAGGAGGGGCTGGGGGTAGTTTTCAGATTTCGATGCGAATTTATAATTGAGAAATTAACTCATTGACCTAAAATAACCACTCCTAAATCACTTCGTGGGAATCGCTTCGCTCGGAGCCCCTCCTTTAAAAAGAGGGGACTTCTCATATGGTAATATTCAATGACTTTACAACGAACTCAGGTTATTTATCTTGATGATATTATAGTGGCTTTCATCTCTCAGGTTTTGGATTAATGATGTACTAAGCCTTTAGTAGAAAACTTTACTCGATACCTAATTATTAATTGTATAAGTACGAATGAACATGGATTTAACCGATCATCTGGGCCAGAAAATATTTGAAAAAATTGATACAACTATCTTTTCTGATGCAACAGAAGCTTCGAAGATTGTTGCGAAAGAGATTGCCGGTTTAATCCGCGCCCGGAATCAAATCGGACAAAATACGGTACTTGGCCTGGCCACCGGTTCCACTCCAATTCAGGTCTATGGCGAATTGGTTCGGTTACACCGGGAAGAGGATTTAAGTTTTGAGCGTGTTATTACATTCAATCTGGATGAATATTATCCAATCCGTCCGGAAGAGCTGCAGAGCTATGTGAGATTTATGAATGAGTATCTTTTTGATCATATCGATATCAAAAAGGAGAACGTACACATTCCTGATGGCACTTTAGAGCGGGAAGAGGTATATCAGTATTGTAAAGAGTACGAGCAGAAAATTGAGCAGGCCGGCGGACTGGATGTACAGATTTTAGGAATCGGCCGAACCGGACATATCGGGTTTAATGAACCGGGATCACTCGAAAAAACACGAACCCGGCTGGTTACGCTTGATGAGCTGACCCGGGCCGATGCTGCTGCTTCTTTTTTTGGTGAAGAACACGTGCCTCGCAGAGCTATCACAATGGGAGTGGGCACTATTTTGAAGGCGAAGAAAATCTACCTGATGGCTTGGGGTGAATCAAAAGCGTCTATCATTCAACGGTCTGTAGAAGGTGAAATATCCGCCCAGGTTCCGGCCACTTTTCTTCAGAATCATGAAAACACGAAAATAATACTGGACGAAGCCGCAGCTTCAGAATTAACAAGGCGAAAGACACCCTGGCTGGTTGGTCCCTGCAAATGGGACGATCGCAGAATTCGAAAAGCGGTAACCTGGCTGAGTTTGCAAATCGGCAAGCCTATTCTAAAACTCACGGATGAGGATTACAATCAGCATGGGATGAGTGATGTGGTGACTGATTACGGACCGGCCTATAATGTTAATATTCGCGTTTTCAACCAGGTTCAGCACACCATTACGGGATGGCCGGGTGGTAAACCCAAAGCGGATGACTCGAATCGGCCTGAACGTGCTGAACCCTTCCCGAAAAGAGTGTTGATTTTTTCACCTCATCCTGATGACGACGTAATTTCGATGGGTGGAACATTAATGCGATTGGTGGAACACGGCCATGAAGTTCATATCGCCTATCAAACATCGGGTAATATCTCTGTGTATGATAATGAAGCGCTTCGGTATGCTGATTTTATTTCGCAATACAGTTCAAACAAAAATGAGCAGAAGCTATTTGATAATCTTATGAAATCTGTTGAGGAGAAAGTACCCGGTGATACAGATTCTGACACAATGCTGGAGATTAAAACGAAGATACGTCAGGCCGAAGCGCGTGCCGCTTGCCGATATTCCGGTCTTCCCGAAGAGAATATTAACTTTCTTAATATGCCGTTCTATGAAACCGGACGGGCTAAGAAGGATCATCTTACCGAAAAGGATATCAGTATAATTCAGGAAGTAATGGAGAAGGTTGAACCGCACCAGATTTATGCCGCAGGTGATCTGTCGGATCCACACGGTACTCACAGAATTTGCTGGGACGCCATTCGTACAGCCCTTGGGAATCTAAAAGATGAGAAGTGGATGCAAGACTGTTTTGTCTGGCTATATAAAGGTGTGTGGCAAGATTGGGATATCAGTGAAATTGACATGGCGGTACCCTTAAGCCCGGATGAAAGACTAAAAAAACGCCGTGCAATTTTTAAGCACGCCTCTCAAAAAGATCAGCCTAAATACCCAGGTGCTGAAAGCCGTGAGTTCTGGATGATTGCAGACGAACGTACCATGAAAACAGCAAAACTCTATGATCAGCTGGGCCTTGCTGAATACGATTCAATTGAAGGTTTTACCCGGTATAATCTGTCTTGAAAAAATAATATGGGTAATAGGGTCTTGTATTTCAGAGGTAAATAATATATCTATAAACGCGAGATCGATTTCAGATTATTCATTTTCTGAGAAGGGAAGGAACTTTCAAACATCTAAATCGATGTGTCATTAATCGAACTCAGGTTAAAAGAAAATGATGGTCCGTTGTTAAGGTTTGTGGTGCTAAGCAGTTGTGGTTTTGTTATATCTTTTCTCTTTAAATGCTCATTGTGATTTGTACTTTCAAAGAAATTTCCTGTCTGCCGTTAAAAATAATCGGAGCATTCTCTAATGGAAGATGGTGATAAAACTCATCGTAAACTGGTGGAGCAGATTCGTTCAGGGGATCAGTATGCCTTCGAACAAATGTTTCATCTCCATTACAGCAGGCTGTGTGTTTTTTCGAATAGTTACTTAAAATCACTCGATGTGGCTCGGGATGTTGTTCAGGAAGTGTTTATTAAGATTTGGGACAACAGGGAAGAGTTTGATATCAGCCACTCTCTAAAAGCCTATTTATACCAAGCTGTTCGCAATCAATCACTGAATCATCTTGAAAAGAATAAGCAGAAAATCAGATTGAAAGAGAGCTTAAAAGAGCAGAGGGATATTCTTCAGGAGAGGGTTCCGGATGATTTGAATACTGAAGAGCTGACTCAAAAAATTTGGAAAATCGTTGAGGAGCTACCTGAAAGACGAAAAACGATATTCATTCTCTACCGCAAACACGGTCTATCCTATAAAGAAATTGCGGAGGTAATGGGTATAACCCGAAAAACTGTGGAAAACCAGATGGGTAAGTCGCTGCAATACTTGAGAGAGCGGCTGGATATGTAGCATTAAAAAAATAATTACTCTGAGTGGGGGGGAGTAGAATTTTTTCTGTCTAATCTGTAACAAATAAGTAAAACTATGTCAGATAAAGAAGAAATATGGCCGGTAATTGTCCGATACCTTGACGGTATTGTTAATGATTCCGATTCAAAAAAATTAGAAGATTGGCTCAGAGAAAGCAGTGAGAACCGACGTGTCCTCCATTCGGTAAGTCAGATCTGGAAAGCGTCAGAAGAGAGGTCTCAAAATGCTCTGATTCAGGAATTGAATCTTGAGGAGGATTGGGATCGAATATCCAATCATATTTCCCAGTCGGATAAAGAAGAGAAGAAAGCGCGTGTTTTAAAGTACAAGCGTCTTAGAAAACGGCAACAATTTTTTTCAAACCTGATGAAAGTAGCCGCACTTATTTTAGTAGCTGTTGCTTCAGGTTATTTAACACTACAGTATGCGCCGGTGCAGCAGGAAAAGGTGTATGAGCCTGTATTTAACGAAATTCAAACAAGTGCTGCAGAGCGTGCAAGAGTTGAGCTTGGAGATGGATCCAGGGTAACTCTGAACGCTACAAGTAAATTGATTATGCCGGAAACGTTCAGTCAAAGTTCGAGAGAAGTTGAGCTGCAAGGTCAGGCATTTTTCGATATTAAGTCCGATAAGAACCGACCCTTTCGTATCCAAACCCAGTCAGGATTGATTGAGGTAGTGGGCACATCTTTTGATGTTCGATCATATGTCGACGATGAGATCATAGAAGTTGTGGTGAGAGAGGGAACTGTTGAGGTGAGTCAGGAATCAGATCCTTACCAAAAGTTGATTGTAAATGAAGGTTATAAGGGATCTATTCTGGTAGCCGAGAACAAGCTGAATCTGGTATGGACCGAGGATCTCGAAAGTTACTTTTCCTGGATGGACGGACGAATTGTATTTAAGAAAGACCCATTACACAAGGTATTCCGTCATATTGAACGTATTTACGATATAGAAGTCGTTTATACCGGATCGGATCAAGCCATACTTGAAAAAGAGTTTTCTGCCGATCTGAAAACCAGATCAGTAAAAGAAGTGATGGATGTGATAAAATTTGCCATGGATATCGAATTTGAGATGGAAGAAGATCGTGTGATTATCTTTTAAATGATTTTTTTCAAAATGTTAAAACCATAACACAAACCAAAAACCCACGCGTATGAAGACCGTTACGTTGTTAAAAGGATTGCCTATACTGGCATTAATGGTGATGTTATCATCTTTAATGCCATTGCCGGCATCTACCCAAGTACAGTCTCCGGAAACGGAGTTACCACAGTTGGTTTACTTCTCTGTCAAAGACTATAGTAATCAGCTGCAGGTATTGAAATCACCAATTGAAGTAGACTTTAAAAATATCCCAATCGTGGAAGCGCTTTTTCAAGTGGCAGAAAAAGCAGATCTTGAAATTGCATTCGACTCGGGAGTTTTTAGCGATGATGATCTTGTGACCCTGGAACAAAGCAGGCTCAGTTTAGGTGAAACTCTGGAACATGTTTTGAAAGATACAGGATATGAAGCAGTCATAACTTCAAGTCGTCAAATCATTCTTCGTGAAAGAGTTGTTGAAGAGCTCGAAGAAGATGAGTTGATGGTAGATGTAGAGGGTCAGGTTGTTGATGCCGAAACCGGTGAGCCACTATTTGGTGTTACGGTTTTTGTTGTCGGAACTCAGACCGGTACTACTACTGATGATGAAGGACGCTTTACATTAACCGTTCCGGATGGAGGCGAAGTTTTGGCCTTTTCCTACGTGGGATATGTAAGACAAGAGGTTCCCATTGGAGATGAAACAGAATTTTTTATTGAAATGAGCTCTGATGTAGCCATGCTCGAAGATGTGGTTGTTGTAGGTTACGGTGTTCAGCAGAGAACAGAGGTTACAGGTTCTGTCTCTTCTATTAATGCAGAAACCATTCAGGATAATCCTGCATCCAGTTTTGAAAATGCCCTGCAGGGACGACTTGCAGGAGTGAATGTAGCAGAATCTACGGGTGAGCCCGGTGCTGCCCCTCAGGTAGTTATTCGAGGTACAGGTTCCATTTCTGCAGGTAATGATCCTCTTTATGTAATTGATGGAGTTCCACTCTCTCAAAATTACAATCAGCAGGGATCGATTGGTTCACAGCGGGCATCTTTTCAGCCTCCAAGAGCAAATCCTCTTTCAACACTTAACCCTAATGATATTGAGTCGATTGAAGTATTGAAAGATGCTTCTTCAGCAGCAATTTACGGGTCAAGAGGATCAAATGGTGTTGTACTGATTACAACGAAACAGGGTAGAAAAGATACGCCGCCACAGGTAAGATTCAGATCATACATGGGTGTTCAAACACCGTTCAACGTTCCGGAACTGATGAACGCTGAAGAGATTATTGACTACACGAAGGACGCCAGGAATAACACATATTTAAGGCAACAGGATCCGACGAATCCTTCCAGTCCGTTTTACAACCCTCAATACAATCCTGATACGAATGCAGGCCGAGAGGCTTCCGGTGCAACGGGTAACCATATCATTCCGGATGCATATGTAAATTGGGACGGAACAGATACAGACTGGCTCGATCTGGTACTGGATCAATCCGTACTGCAGAATTACGATATGTCTGTCAGTGGCGGTTCATCAAGTGTTACCTACTTTTTAGGCGGTGGCTATATGGATCAAACTGGTATTGTAGAAGGATCCGCATTTAACCGATTTTCTTTAAATGCTAACTTGAATGCAGACCTGTCTGAAAAAGTAAAGATTGGCCTTGCCATGAATGGTGCATTTACTGAGCATGACAGAAAGCCAGCAGGTGCTCCGTACTTTGGTACACCTCCGGGAATTATCTATTCTGCCATGACGCAGTCTCCGGTTGTTGATCCATTTAATGAAGATGGCACATATCGTCAGCTTGAAGGCAGTCATAATGATCTTGGTGGTGCGACGACGACAACCAACCATCCGCTTGCCGTACGAGACTACATTGATGAGCGTATTGCAAATAACAGAATTTACGGTAATCTGAATGCACGATATGAAATTCTGGATAATTTGCAGTTTAAGTCGATGGTTGGATATGATTTGGATAACTATCAAAGATCATACTACCAGGGAACGCAGCTCTACTACAGAGGCGGGGACCCGAGACCATTCGGACAATCTTCATCTGCTCAAAGCTTTAACTGGTTGTGGGAAAATACACTCACCTATCAAACGGCTTTTGGCGAAGACCACCGATTGGATGCTGTTGCCGGTTATACTGTTCAAAAGCAGCGCGATGAAAGAAATTCTGTAGAAGCTCAGAATTTCCCGGATGACCAAATTAAAACAGTAAATGGAGGACAGGTTACGAACGGTTCTCAATTTATTGAAGAGTGGTCTCTTGTGTCTTACCTGGCTCGTGCAAACTATGTATTTAAGGATCGATACCTTGTAACAGGTACCATACGTTCCGACAGGTCATCAAGATTTGGCTCGAATAATCAAACCGGTGTCTTCCCATCTGCTTCTTTGGGTTGGAGAGTCACCCGGGAGCCTTTTATGGCCGACCAGGATCTGTTTAGCGAATTGAAGCCAAGGGTTAGTTACGGTGTTACAGGTAACTTCCTCATTCCGAACTACGGCTCAATCGGTTTACTTGGATCTTCAAACTACGTGTTTAGTGATCAGACCGTTTCAGGTACAATCCCGTCCACTCTGGGAAATTCAGAGCTTACATGGGAGACAACAAAACAGCTGAATATAGGTCTTGATTATGCGCTAATGGCCGATCGAATCTACGGTTCGTTTGACTATTACATCAGTAACACGGAAGATCTTCTGCTTGAAGTAAATATTCCGGCTGTTACAGGTTTTACGAGAGCTTTAACCAACATCGGTGAAGTTGAGAACAAAGGGTTTGAAGTTCAGATTACTTCAAGAAATATGGTTGGAGCTTTCCAGTGGTCAACAGATTTTAACTTCTCTACAAACACAAATGAAGTTAAAAAACTGGGGAATGAAGGAGATCCTATTCTCGTACCGGGAGCTGCCGGAGTTCGACACATCACCAGAGAAGGGGATGCCATCGGCAGTTACTACGGATATGAAGTTGTGGGTATTTTCCAGACTCAGTCTGAGATCGATAATGCGCCGGTTGACCTTGAAGGAAACCCAACTCCGGGTGACTTCCAGTTTAGAGATGTGAATGGAGATGGTTTTATTGATGCTGATGACCGAACAATCCTTGGCAGCTACCATCCTGATTTTACATGGGGTATGACCAATCGCTTTAACTGGAGAAATATCGACTTTAGCTTCTTTCTGCAAGGTGTGGAAGGAAGAGAGGTAATGAACCTTACAGCTCGTCACCTCAAAAACGGTGAGGCAAACTTTGGTAGCTATGCGGTATTGAACGACCGATGGAGGTCGACAGAAGACCCTGGAAATGGTAAGCATCCAAAAGCTGAAAGGGCTTCAGGCGGTAACAATAACCGGCCTTCGTCTTATCAGGTTGAGGACGCTTCTTACGTCAAACTGAAGAACATTACTTTAGGCTACAATCTCCCTCAGTCGCTTATAGATAACTTTGCTCAGAGTGTAAGACTTTACGGTTCTGTGACAAATGTCGCGATCTCGACTGATTATATCGGATTTAATCCTGAAGTGAATTTGCAATCCGGCAGTGGATTGACACCGGGCGAAGACTACGGAGCTTATCCATTGTCGAGAGCATTTCAGTTTGGTATCGACATCTCCTTTTAATTACAAAAAGAAACTATGGTGAATAAAATGAATAGATTAAAAACACTATTGCTGGTTCTGCCGGCATTGATTCTGGTAGTTTCGTGCGGAGATGATTTTACAATTCTCGCTCCGCAATCGGAACGTAATGTTGAGAACTTCTATCAATCGGATTCTGATTTCCGAGTGGCCATTAACGGTGCTTATGCAGGTATTGCTGATAACAACCTTTATGGACGTAACCTCATGTTGCTACATGAGATGAGATCAGATAACACCTTTAACGGAGGTGGAGCTACCGGCCTGGCTGAATCGCTACAGCGAATTACTCGTTTCGATGAGCTGCCCGGATCCACTGAACTGGAAGATACCTGGGCCGGCGGTTACAAGGTGATTGCAAGCGTTAATACAATTCTAAGCAGAATTGATAATGTTGACTTCGACAACCCATCACTGGCCGATCGCATAAAAGGTGAAGCACTCTTTATCCGCTCCCTTGTTTATTACAATCTGGCTGTAACTTATGGAAATATTCCTCTTCAACTGGAAGAGGTAACCACTCCAAATGTTGAGATCAACCAGGTTTCTGCAGATGCGATTTACGATCAGATCATCACGGATTTGGATACGGCAGAAAATCTACTGCCTGCCTCTTATTCAGGTGATGATGTGGGGCGAGCTACAAGCGGTGCAGCCGCTACTCTCCTCGGTCTGGTTCATCTGACAAACGGAAACAGTGGTCAGGCTGAAGCAGCACTTCGCCGTGTTGTCAATTCTCAGGAGTATGATCTTGTTCCCGACTATTTAGATATCTGGGGGGCTTCCAACGAGAATAATATTGAGTCTGTTTTTGAGATTCAGTATAAATCGGGCGGTCAGGGTACCGGTAGTGGATTTACTGAATACTACTCGACTGACCTCTCAATTTCAGGTGGTGTAGGAGGTGGTAATGTTCCACAGGGAATCAACGACAATCTTCTGGAAACTTACGATGAAAACGAAGATGTCCGTTTTGAAACATTTGGAACAGATGAAGATGATTTGCCATACTTGAATAAGTATGATGCCAGTCAATCTATCGCTTTTGACTCGGATGTCAATTTTATTGTATTCCGGTATGCTGATGTACTTCTGATGCTTGCAGAGGCAATTGGCGAAAGTCCGGAAGCCTATGACCTGATTGATGAAGTGCGGGAACGTTCCGGTTTAACCACACCATCTGCAACACTGCCGGGAAGTTTTGAGGAGATTTTACTCCTTGAACGACGTCGCGAATTTGTAGGTGAAAATAAAAGATGGCCTGATTTACTCCGATTTGGAGTAGCACCGCAAGTAATGTCAGATTTCTTGTCTGATGAAGGTTTTACGCCTTCAGATATCCGTCTGCTCTATCCAATTCCACAGCGCGAACTGGATGCGGCACCCGGAGAACTAACTCAGAATCCACTTTAATGATTGACCTCGGCCCGGGATGAGGAAAGTCTCATTCCGGGCTTTATTAAATTCAATTTTTTCTAAACTAAAGAATCATGAACAGAATCATTTTTATCACATTGCTGCTTTTATTTTCTGCAGTATCTGTTTCAAAAGCACAAATTAATACGTCGGATGATACACCGCTTCGGGTAATTGCAATATTTGCCCACCCTGATGATGCTGAATCTAAAATGGGTGGCACTGCAGCCATGATGGCTCAAATGGGACACGAAGTGAAATTCTTGTCTCTAACAAATGGCGACGCCGGCCATCACGAAGAGGGTGGAGGCTTTCTTGGTAAAAGAAGACGTGCTGAAGCTAAAGAAGCTGCCGAAAGACTTGGAATTGAGGAATATGAGGTATTTGATCATCACGATGGTGAACTCTTACCTGAACTTCATATCCGTAAGGATGTAATTCGAGCCATTCGCGACTGGAATGCTGATGTAGTACTTGGGCTTCGACCTAACGACTACCATCCTGACCACAGAAATGCGGGCCAGCTTGTTATTGATGCATCCTATATGGTGATTGTACCCAATGTTGCACCGGATACTGAGCCGCTCCCAAATAATCCGGTTTTCTTTTACATGCAAGATCGGTTTAGCAAACCCAATCCTTTTAGCCACGATGTTGTGGTTGGTATTGATGACGTTATTGATACAAAATTAGCAGGTTTGGATGCCCACACCTCACAAATGTATGAGTGGCTTCCCTGGACTAATCACACTCTTGATGAAGTTCCGGAAGATCCGGATGAGCGTCTTGAATGGCTTAGACAGCGCTGGGTAAACCGGGATATGTCGGATGAACAGCGAGCGGGACTGGAAAAATGGTACGGTTCAGAACGTGCAGCAGAATTTAAGTACGCAGAGTCATTTGAAATTGCAGAGTATGGACGAAATCCGTCTGAAGATGAGCTTCGAATGATTTTTCCAATGTTAGGAAAGTAATTACTGCTCTTCATAACGTACCTAAGCCGAAATGGTGTGGAAGCCGTTCGGCTTTTTTTACAATAAATTATTTTCAAAAGAATTACATGACAGAAAATATTCTCAAGCAACCGGTCATCGGGATCGATTTAGGAGCTACGAACCTGCGTGTTGGTTTGGTTCGGGGTGATAAACTAGAGCAATTGGAAACGTGTAAACTGCCCGAAGATAAGTCGGTGATGTCTATTCTGAATAAGATGGACGAAATGATCCGTTCTGTTGATGATGGTGCGGAACTTATCGGTATTGGGGTTCCCAGTGTAGTAGACTCGGAAGAGGGTATTGTCTATGATGTTCAGAATATCCCGGGTTGGGAGAAAGTCCATCTGAAAGATTTGCTTGAGGAGAAAACGGGAAAGAGCGTCTTTTTAAATAATGACGCAAACTGTTTTGCCCTGGGAGAGTGGACGTTTGGCAACGGGCGGGGCAAGAAGAATATGATTGGCCTGATTATTGGGACAGGTTTTGCCGGAGGAATTATCCTCGATGGAAAACTTTACGAAGGCAGAAACTGCGGAGCCGGTGAATTCGGGATGATCCCTTATAAACAGTCAATCTTAGAGCACTACTGCAGCGGACAATTTTTCTCCCGGCTTGTTGGAATCAAAGGGGAAGAGATCTACAAAAAAGCTATAAACGGCGATCAGGCATCGAAAAAGCTTTTCCATAAGTTTGGCGGTCATGTAGCCGAAGCTGTAAAAATGGTTCTCTATACTTACGATCCCGAATCAATCATCCTGGGGGGATCCGTAAGCCAAACGTACCCACTGTTTGAGAGAGGGTTCGAACAGGAACTTAAAAGCTTTGGATTTCCGCATTCACTCACCAACGTGGAAATTACGGTATCGAAAACCAAACATATTGCCGTTCTTGGGGCTGCGGCACTCTGTGCAAACCATATCAATGTTAAATACACCGAATAATAATGAGAAAATCTCTCTTACTTCTATTTTTGTTTGCATCTATTCATCTGTTATTTCAAACAGCTGTTGCTCAATCCGTAGGGGAAGTAAAAATTCAGGTGCAGAGGGCAGAAGCAGGTGCACCGGTTAAATTTGGCATACCGTTTCAAAAAGGAGAATTAAAATCTCCTGATCATATTCGGGTATTAAACGGCGAGGAACGTGAAATTGCAATTCAGTCCACAGAAGTTTCAAGCTGGCTTCCTGCGGATGACAGCGTTAAATGGCTCTGGATATTTTTCTTTGCAGATGAATCCGGTGAGTATAAGGTTCAATACGGAGAAGATATACGCCAAAGTGTTTTTACGGATAGCCCGATCATGTTTAAAAATAATCAACGGGCTAATGGATTTGCAGAAATTGAAACCGGACCTCTAAAAATCAGAGTTGACAAAGGAGGATCGGGATTCATAGATAAGGTATATTACAATCCGGATCAGAATGGATACTCAGATGATCATATTGTGGCCACCGGGCTGTCGCAACGAGGATCGTTTTTGGATTTGAGGGATGATACTTATGGTTGGTTTTCGAACATGCTTGCTAATGCCGGAATCGATACTTCAAGAGCTGTGATTCATCAGCATTACATTGAAAAAGGATCCGGTCCGATGCACGCCATTTTACGGGTTGAGGGTGAGTATGAGTATAATCAGGAAGGTCATGAAAACTCTCCGTTTGTGACCTATATCCACGCTTATGCCGGCAAGCCCTATCTTAAAGTTTTCCACACAATTACCTACACAGGAAAGCCGGATAAAAGTGAACCACTGAATGGTCGTCAACACGAAGATATTGGCACTCAAACGGATTTGCTGGTTGATGAAGGTGCGCGGTCTCGGGATGGTGGACTTACTCAACCGAAAGATCGAATTGCTTCGGCTGGATTTGGCTTGCAGTTTCATTTAAACGGTGCGAAAAGCGTCAAATCTGCTTTAGAAACCGGTAAATGGTGGGAAAAGGGTTCAACCGATTATTTTGAACATCAACCTTCCGATGATGACGTGATATCTGTTTTTCAAACCGGACCGGAAGCAGCCCGGCAATCGCCCATGTCTGTTTCGGATGAAAATGAAAGAATTGACGGATTTATCGCTGAAATAAGCGGTAATGGAGTTGAGATGACCGGTGAGAAATCTGAGGGCTGGATGTCGGTTTCGGATGACTCACGTGGAGTTACCATTGCGCTCAAAAATATGGTAGAGGAGTATCCGAATGAGCTGAGCGTAAACATGGAGTCGGGTACGTTTCATGCCTATACATGGTCACCCAATGAAGAGCCGATGAGTTTCGCAAGGTTTGATTCTGAACCGGACGGTGGAATGGTTGGTAATTTTGCACAGGGCTTGACCAAAACCACAGAAGTAATTTTCAATTTCCATCAGGGTGGGCAAGACGCTCAATCGGTTAGATCAGAAGTGATGGCAGTGTTGAATTCTCCGGTGGCTCATGCTGGTGCTGACTGGTACAGCCGATCCGGTGTATTTGGAGAATTTGCAGGAAACGGTACCGGATTTGAAGGATTGGAGAGAAGTCTTCAGTATAAATATGAGTGGATGCTTTTCAATCAAAAATGGGAGCCGTGGTATGGAATGTTCGACTATGGAGATGTTCGAAATTACTATTTCAATAACACCTGGTTCCAGTGGGCAAATAATGAGCCCGCTATGGATTTTCAGTACTGGATGCAGTTTATGAGAACGGCTGATACGGATATGTACGAAATGGCAAAAGCTATGGGTCGTCATACGATGGATGTGGATAATACCCATTGGCCACGACCCAATAGATATCGCGGAGATACAAATAGATCACTGGACTGGTTCGATTCGGAAATGCAGCCGGAGATTGATCCTTATGTGGGAATGGGACGCCGGCATGCAGGTCAGCAGTGGATTTCGATGCTTTCGGCGCACGTATGGGTTCCCGGATGGATTACTTCATACTATATGGATGGGTATCATCGTGGACTCGAAGTAGCACGCCTCACCGGCGATTACTATGTGAGGAGAATTTTTGGAGGTCACGGACTGACCGGAAGGAGACTCTATCTTTCTATCTGGAATTTGGCAGAGCTGTATGATGTCACAAAAGATGAAATTTATCTGGAGGAGCTTAACGACCGTCTTGATCGGATGCTCGATCTGCAGAAAAAGCAGGGCGGGAGAATTGTTATCGACCGATATGGCTACTCACAAAACTATATTTCTCATGGAGTGAGCAAAGTACTGCAGATGTTTGACCGACCTGATCTTGAACGCTCTTTGATTGAAAATGCTCGAAGCCTTTACAATAATCCTCCTTATGATCATGATATGGAGTCGTACCTATCCAGTATTCATCCATTGATTGTAGGTTATGATCTGACAGGCGAAGAGAAATATCTGCAGGAGGCTTGCTATAGATCACGCTATTTGCCGGTGGATGAATTACCGGGACCTGTTTTTTCCTATGATAACCAGGGCGAGTTAGCTGAAGACATGGAGACTATCAGCAACCTACCATCCGCAGGAGAGGGACCGTCGTTTCGCGGAAGGCTTCCCATTTGGAAATATTCTAATGGTCTGAGAATTTTTGGGTGGACACATGCCTTTAGCGTCCCGTATACGATTGAACGGCTTCAGAATACAAATTTACAGGGCTGTTTCAATCAAGAATAAAACAGGTTGTAAAGAGTGAAAATTTTCATGTCTTTATTGTAGAAAAATTTCACTCTTTTTATAATCTATAACTCAGGGATATAAAGCTTCCCATCGAGTAGAGTTCAACATTTCCCCATCCAACTTCTTGTACCGGTACTTTTATAAATGGTTCAACACGCATGCTCCAGTCGGGGTGGATATCAAATTCATAACCAATTGAAAACCCTGCATTACTAAGCCAGTGAGAAGTTCCGGTTTGTCCACTCCAGCCTTCTTCCTGTCCGGGCTGGTATGCACGATAGTTAAATGAATACTCTTCAGACTGCATGAAATAAGATGAGAGACCGGCGGTAGCAAAGAATCTGGATCGTTCAAAATTGAGAAAATTGAATTTTAAGGAGATGGGTATATCAAATAACAAACACTCCCCAATGATTTCATCCGGAGCATTTCCCCCGGTCCAATAGTATGAAGGGTTATAGTTGTTGCTTTGAGCCGTATATTTTACCAATGAATGAATAACACCCACCGACACCGATAGATTTTCTGTGATGGAGTATTCTAAATTTATACCTGCTTTGTATCCGGGATCATAAAAATCAGAGATGGAGCCCACCGTACTCAGATCAGGAGACATCGCAAGGCCAACTGACAATCGAGACATAAATCCTTTTTCAGTCTCAAAGTCTGTTGGTTCAGTCCCAACTGTAGACATGAAAGTTTCATGATGATGTGTATGAATACCCTTTGAAATGGAGGTAGGTTTATTTATTCCTGTTTCAAAATTGGCCCCACGGATTTTTCGATCAGTTATTCCTGATATCTGTTGAGCATCTTCGAACCGTTCTATATGAAGGTTGGTTTG
>NZ_JAWLDW010000051.1:0-16809 GCF_041686455.1 Rhodohalobacter sp. | reverse complement strand
TCGGGTACAGTTAAAAAATAAAACCTTGCAGGTCAAAGACTTGCAAGGCTTTTTTATTCCAGGTATAAACATTACTTAAACAAATTGCGACCACCCCTCTCTCACAAACTTATAAACAGTTGGGCAATTATGACCATTTTTATGAAATGCGAAGTTGGTTTGAATGCCGCTGGCTTCTCGCTGCTCTTTTTCCAAATAGATTTTTTACAATCTCCGAACCAATATCCTCAGTTGGATGATGATCAAGGTCCGGTATTTGATCGAATATTTTTTGATTTAAATTCCACAAAAGTGCACTCTCTCGGCTTTGTAAAATAATTTTCCCTCCGGCCTCATAAACATTTTTTGCGCCTTCCACCCCATCAATTCCCCCGCCTGACAGAAAAACGGCAAGCATTTTATTTCTGTATGCATGAGTCGCAGAACGAAGCAAAACATCAATGGATGGCCGGTTTTTATTTTCTCTTGGGCCTTTGTGTATTCCAAGTACCTTACGATAACCGTCATTTTTTATAACCGTATGATATCCCCCGGGTGCCAGGTATATCTGTCCCGGAATAAGCGGGCTGTCATTTTGTGCCTCCCTTACATTCAATTCTGTGATTTTATCCAGTTCGGCTGCAAATGCTTTTGTATATATTTTTGGCAAATGCTGAACAATTACAATCGGAGCCGGCAGTTCAGTTGGCATTTCAGAAATAAGTTGATACAGCTCTTTTACCCCGCCTGTACATCCCGCAATTAAAATCATCTCAACGCTTGAAGAAAGCTTTTGAGGCTTCTGATCCATAACTTTTTCAACTTCCGGGAAAGATATCTCAGAAGATTTGGAAGCTGAAAGCAAGCCTCTATTCAACTCCCCAATAATTCTTGTCAGCGGAACGACTCTTTTACGGAAATGGCGTTTAGAAAGGGTAATGCCGAAATCTCGATCGGGTTTTGTAATAAATTCTACGGCACCCAATTTCAGGGATTGTAATGTAATTGATGCACCTTTTTCATTCAGTGGTGCCATAATAACCACAGGCAGATCAGGCCTGCTTTTTCGAATAGATTCTACCCGTTGTATCTCATCTTTCGTGTTTGCATCTAACCCCAAAAAAAGTACATCCGGCTGAATGCGTTCAATTTCATTTTCAATATCACGCGTACTTTTTAATGAAAATGTGGCCAGAGATTGCACCTCATCCATATCTTTTAAAATGGATACCAGAATTTGACGTATTAATACGTGCGAATCTATTACAAGTACTTTGAGTGATTTTTTGATCTCTCCAGACATGATCACTTGATTTAAGGATGTTAAGTAAGAATATGTTGAAAAGAGTTGCAGTCTCTGGAAAAATATTTAACTGAATATGATATTCAGTTTAAAACCAAGTTTTCCTGATGAATGAGCAATAGAGTATTTAAAATCTTCTCAACAATTTTTATTAAATGTAATCTATCAAATATTGGAGCTTTAGCTTTAATCAGAGCTAAAAACTTTTTGTAGTATTTTCTTAAAACTACTTGTAATCCCGGTTAAACCTTTGCTTCTATTTCACTGCAAATCTGCAGTTCAACCTGATGCGTTTTGCCGTCTTTCAACTCCTCAATCTTGATGCCTTTCCCGTTCGATACAATCTCCTTTCCATCCACTTTACCGGTTAACCTGCCGGTTTCTAAACTATCCGGATTTTCAATATTTATGATATACTCAGTGCCTTTATCGTCAGGTTTGTAACGGATTGTGTATGACCTCCAGGATTTCGAAATAGCCGGACTGAGAATGATATTGTTTCCTTCTACCCTGAATCCTAAAACAGACTCCAGCATCACTCGATACATCCAGCCGCCGGAACCCGTATACCAGGTCCATCCTCCCATACCGGTCAGAGGCGGCTCGCCATAAACATCCGCAGCAACTACATAGGGTTCAACTTTATACTGAAGACATTTATCTAACGAGGAAGAATGATTTATGGGGTTCACCATATTCAGGTAATTCACTGCTTTTTCTCCCATACCGAGTTCTGCCATGGCCTTGATAAGCCATAGTGCTCCGTGTGTGTATTGGCCGCCATTCTCCCGAACTCCGGGAATATACCCTTTGATATATCCCGGATTTTTCTCCGTTTTATCGAATGGTGGATTGAGCAGCCGAATAATCCCGTCAGATTCAGAAATGAGGTGTTCTTCTGCAGACTGCAGGGCCTGGTGAGCGCGTTCATCCGTTGCCACACCGGAGATAGCAGCCCACGCCTGCGAAATGGCATCAATCTTACACTCCTCATTCTGCACCGATCCCAGCGGGGTTCCATCATCATAAAATGCCCGCAAATACCACTCACCATCCCATCCTGAATCATTCAACTGTTTCTTAAGTTCAGTCGCTGTTTTTTTATATCTCTCTGCCCGGTCAGTATCACCCATTTTTTTGCAGATTGGAATAAAACGATCCAGCGTGATATAGATAAAAAATCCCAGCCAGACACTTTCACCTCTGCCCTCTTCACCCACGCGATTCATCCCGTCATTCCAGTCACCTGCTCCTATTAAAGGGAGTCCGTGCTGACCGAACTGCAGTGAAATATCGATCGCTTTACAGCAGTGCTCATAAATAGAGCCTGTTTTTCCGGTAATTTGTGGTGTGAGGTACACTTCATGTTCATCTTCCTCCAGGGAACGGGCAGTGATGTAAGAAATCTCTTCATTCAGAATATCACGGTCGCCCGTAACACGTATGTAGTGATCTGTTACGTATGGAAGCCAGAGGCGGTCATCCGTAATTTTAGACCGGATTCCTCTGCCCGTGGGCGGATGCCACCAATGCAGCACATCACCCTCTTCAAACTGTTTAGAAGCATGCAGTAAGATCTGTTTTCTGGTCAAAGTAGGATCAACGTATAGCAAAGCCATGGAATCCTGCAGCTGATCCCGGAAACCAAAAGCACCGCCTGCCTGGTAATATGCCGTTCGGCCCCACATTCTGCTGGATAAATTTTGATAGGTCAGCCATCCGTTTACCAGCAGGTCTATCGACTGCTCCGGTGTTTCTACCTGTACTTTTCCAATCTTTTCTGACCAGAAATTCTTTACTGCGTTGAGCGCTGACTCAGCCCTTTCTGTGTCTCTGTATTTTTTCAGGATTTTCTTCGCCTCTTTTTCACTTTTTGCTTCTCCATCTATAAAATAGATGACCTTTTTTTCTTTTTTCTGTAGTTCCAGATTAAGCTGAAGAGCTGCACATGGATCTGAGCCTATATTAATCTGATTATCGAGATTTTGAGTTTTCTGTATAGATAATGGATTGTTTAAAGACCGGTTCCGGCCAATAAAATTCTCTCTTTCTGTAGTGTAAAAGACCTCCTGTTCATTTTCAGACACGTAAACTCCTGAATATGCTACCCTGCCGGCAAACTCATTATTGTAGAAGTTTTGGGAGATCAGCGTATCCATCTCATTCACAAAATTGGAAATAATATATCTCGATGAGCTATTCCGGCTCACTCCCATTACCCGGTCTAAATACCTGAACAGTGAAAGAGAACGTAGCTTGTTATCCAAATTCTCAATCACCAAACGGCTGACCTTTACGGAATCCTTTAACGGCACATAGTGTGTTAGCTCTTGCTTCAGGCCCGTGCTTTTGTGATGAAATGTGGTATATCCGAACCCGTGAACTGCTTCATAGTTGCCATTTCCGGGAACGGGACCGGGTGCCGGTGACCAAAATATTTGATTTCCATTATCACGGATATAAAATGCTTCAGAATGCGGATCTAAAACCGGATCATTCGACCAGGTCGTGATTTTATTTTCCCGGCTGTTTTCACTCCAGGTATATCCGGCCCCACGCTCGGAAACGAGTGTACCGAAATCCGGGTTCGAAAGTATGTTCACCCAGGGCGCCGGTGGAAAACTGTGCCGGTTGGTTTCCGGGTCAATGTTTATCTGAATCCGGTACTCTTTTCCATCTTCACTGAATCCTCCAAAGCCGTTAAAGAAACGCAAATTCTCATCTGATTTCTGGGCTTTCAAATCATCATGAAACTCCACTTCAGCCGGTTTATATTCTTTTCGCTCGTTCTTATTTAGCCAGGAATGTGTATCTACTCCCTGAAGAATCAAATGCTCTTTGGCCGGGAGCTTATGTCTGAACTGTGCATGTGCTACAGTCTGAACCAACAACAAATCTTCGGGAGTCATCTTATCAGTTCGATGGATAAATATTCCTCCATATTTGTTGATCAACCCTCTTTCGAATGATGATTCTATGAGCTGATAAATTGCTTCCTGAACTTCATCAGCGTAACTCGGAGCATGATCATTTAGAATAAGAAGTTCACTTTGCAATCCTTTCATTCTCCAGAAAGCGTGAGCCTTCAGCATCCTTTTCAGGTGTTTAATCTGATCCGTTTGATCAATTTTGAAGACCACCAGTGGTAAATCTCCCGAAATTCCGTAGGCCCAGAGATCCTGCTGCTTCTTACGATTTTGCATCAAAATTGATGAGTCAGCCCTGAAATTTGAATTCGGATAAATTAAGTGGGATGCTAATTTTTGGAAATAGTGAGCCTCGTTTGAATTAATTCCAATATGATTCAGCTCCACGGAGCTATAAACTTCAGCCAGGTCAAAGGCTCTAAAAACGGATAGAAAGTTATCATACATATCCGTCATTTGAACAGCCTCCTGTTCAGATGTGGCATATCCCAACCCAAATGACAAAATTATTTTCTCACCCGGGCCCAGTTTAATTTTCTTCCGTAGACTCATGATCGGATCGGATACATTCCCCAGCGAGCAATCTAGTCTTGAATCTGAATCCATTGCTTTCGGGTGACTTAAAGTTCTCCCCCTCCCGATAAACTTAGATCGCTCCGTTTCATACTGTAGCGGATCTGTTAAATTATCGGGGTCCTCTCCCGCAAAGGTGTGAACCATCCATATTGGGGATTCTTTATCACTGCGAGGTCTGCGTTTGGCCAGCAGTGAATGATGCTCGGCCAGGTAGTCCGTTTGGATAAACAGCTTGGAAAATGCAGGATGTGCATTGTGATCCTTTCTCTGATTCAATACAACTTCCGCATAGCTGGTAACCTCAAGCTCTCTCTCTTTTTCTGAGTAGTTAGTCAGTGTAATTTTTCGAAGCTCGATTGGGTAGTCCGGCGATACACAAACTTCCGTTGTTGTCTCAATCCACTCATCTACTCTTGAGGTAACCATTTTACCGTTGTGGAACCAACTGTCGTATCGATCCGGCTTACGTTTTACAGGCTGATGACCGGCTGACCAAAATTCACCGCTCTTCAAATCTTTGATATAGACAAACACCCCCAGCGGGTCAACGGTTGGATCAGGTTCCCATCCGTTCAGAGTTACCCCGTCACATTGAGAACTACCCGTACCGGTGTGGGTTATAAGTGTCGAAAAATTACCGTTTGAAAGAATATGAAGTCGTGGCAAGCTCGTATCCAATTCACCCATTCCGGCATGTTCTACAACATTTTGAATCGCTTCTTGTTCGCCCGGCTCCAGCTCTACTTCAATTGGATGAGGCTCTTTAATGGGCACTCCCCTTGGAACCCGTTCTTGCAAAATTAACTCACAGCCCTGAATTCTTGGATCTGCATGAAAATATTCCTGAATCAGGTTGTCGTTCATGAAATTTTCCAGGGCAATCAATCCCATCCCGTGATGGTGTACCATATACGACTTAACCACTTTGTGGGATTCCCCACTGCTTAACCGGGAAGGTGTGAAATCAAGCGCATCAAAAAACCCGTGCAGTCCAAAACCGCCTTTTTTCTCAAGCCTCTTCAGATTATCTATTGACGAAACCGGGTCAACTGAAAGCGATAACATTGAGGCATACGGAGCCACAACATATTCCTCTGCAAGGCCGCGTTTCAAACCCAGCCCCGGAGCTCCAAACGCCCGATACTGATAGTGCATGTCTATATTTAAATTATAATATGCACTTTCGGAAAAACCCCAGGGTTTTTTATTCTTTTTGCCATATTCCTGCTGCCACTTTACAACATTCTCATAAGTGTGATCCATCAGCGTCTCGGGTGTGCTTTTCATGAATAAAAGCGGCATCAAATATTCAAACATGGTGCCTCCCCAGGAGAGCAAAATCTCATTACGGCTCAAACTTGTTAGTCGTCTGCTCAATCTGAACCAATGCTCCACCGGTATATCACCTTTGGCAATCGCTATATAGGATGCGATCCTAGCTTCACTGGCCAGCAGGTCATACGTGCTCTTATCGAGCTGTGCATGATCAACATTATAGCCGATACTGAACAGACCTCTTTTCTTCAAATAGAGAAAAGAAAAATCCATCTCCTCGATCAGCTCTTCACAAATCGATATAATATTATCTGTTTGTTTTTTCCATCGATTCAGGAGAAGGATACATTGAGACTTGTTCTTACGATTCTGATTGTATTCGTCCAGCATTTTAGGCGAGTAGCCCGAAAGGTTTTGGTCCGAATCTATACTCAAACACTTCCATTCAGCGATTGATTTTTCCAATTGATGGAGAGGACTCTCAATCCAATAGCGTAAATCCTGCATGTATTCATCATCATAGTGACTTCCCAATGGCAACAGGTCGACAGTACTTAAGTGAACGGCATCCTCTTTAATTTCACGGAGCAGATCAAGTCCGGTCTTTTCACTGTGCTTAATTTTATCGAGCATGATCGCTGTTGCCGATTCTATTTCCCTGAAGCAGGGGCTAGCCTGTGGACAATCATTCTCAAGCTGATCAAAAATATTCTTGACGGTGCGGACCGTATCTTTTAAGCCCTGCCAGAATTCGGAGTTCAAAGCCTGCTTTTCCGAAGCTGCTTTGATACCCTCTTTAGCAGCAATTAAACCTGCTGCTAAATTTCCAGAGTCAACCGTAGAAATGTATCTCGGATTTAACACCTCACCCATTGTGGTTTGATACCAGTTGAAGAAATGCCCTTTATAGCGCTCCAGTTTGTTAATGGAAAGCAGGGTATTTTCCATTCTATCCAACAGCTCACTGTATGTAATGTATCCACGGCTGTATGCAACCAGGTTTGCGACCAAAGCCAGCCCCATATTCGTGGGAGACGTTCTATCTACAGGAGATAGCGGTGGATCTACCTGATAATTATCCGGCGGAAGCCAGGAGTTTTTCTCAGTAACCATTCGTTCAAAAAAGAACCAGGTTCGCCTGCTATAATCTCTGAGTAATAAATAATCTGCCTTATCGACTTTCGCTTTTTTAGATTTAGTCGGTTGACTTATATACCAAACGTACAAAGGAGCACCGGACCAGAGCACGAAAAAAGGAACCAATGTCCATAAATAACCGGAGTTTATAATTAGTGCCGCAACCAATACTGAAACTCCCAGAATAGTTGGAAACACCATCATTTTCAGATATGCTAACATTGAATTAGAGCTGCTCGATTCTGCTTGAGAGGCGGTGGTCCACTCCAGTAAATTTCTCCTCGAAATACTAAGTCGGTAAAGTGTTCTGAGAACCGCATCCAGTTGCACCCAAGCCTGATGGGGTAAAATAATAATCACAAACAGAGTCTGAACCGTGTTAATCCTAAGATTGTCTTGAACTTTTTCCCAATAAAGCTTCCAGCGAACTCTTGCCGGCCGATTAACAATATCAGTAGATAGACTCACATAAATCGGGAATGCAAGTATTCCGAGTGCAAAGAGCGTCCAAAGCCATGCAGGACCCGGCAGGAAAAACCAACCGGCTACAATAAAGAGCGTCAGAAAAAAGGGATTTAGCGATCTCCGCAGATTGTCAAAAATCTTCCATCTTGAAAGGATATTGATCCGGCTTCTCTCTTTACCGTTTTGAATTGGCACTCTTTTAAAAAGCCAGGCGGCAATTTGCCAGTCTCCGCGCGTCCAACGGTGGTTCCTTTTGCTATAGCTTGCATACGTCTGCGGATAGTCGTCATATAATTCAATGTCTGAAGCAAGCCCTGTTCTCAAATATGTACTTTCAATCAAGTCATGAGAAAGAATACGGTTTTCCGGAAATCGATCATTTAAGACTTCGTGAAAAGCTCTCACGTCATAAATACCCTTTCCTGTAAAAACGGCCTCTCCCGTCAGATCCTGGTATATATCAGAGACAGCCGTCGAATAGGGATCCAGGCCAACGTTTCCTGAAAATATTCTGGAGAACAACGTTTTCCGGGCCGAAGACGGAGGAATGGAAATTCTGGGTTGAATAATGGCATATCCCGAGGTGATTCTCTTCTTTTCCTTATTAAAGTATGCACGGTTCAGTGGATGAGAAATGGTGCTGATTAACTTGATAGCACTATCGGGCGGCAATTTTGTATCCGAATCTAATGTAATGATGTAGTTTATGGTTTCCCGCCGTATCGATTCAATGAACTCACCTGCTATAAACGAGTAGGTTGTGTCTGAACCCGGATCACAAAGAAGCTTATTGAACTCCTCCAGTTTCCCTCTTTTTCGCTCCCATCCCATCCAAACTCCCTCAGATTCATTCCAGAGACGGTCTCTGTGAAGAACAAAAAACTTATCTCCATAAGCTGATGAGTACTTCTCATTCAGCTCAGTTATAGCTTGCCTGGCAGCTTTCAGAATCTCCTGATCTTTAGGTTCTGTTTCACTCGTTGAATCTTGAAAATCTGAAAGAAGAGCAAACTGTAGTCCAGGATGGGGATTTGCTAAAGATCTTATTTCAAGCCGGTTAACTTGATCTCTCACATCTTCGGCTGAAGAAAACATTGTTGGAACTACGACCACTGTTCTGGATGAGTCAGGAATATTATCCCTGAAATCCATTTTATTCAACTTTCTGGGTGGAAGCAGAAAAATAAAAAATCGATTGACAGCAGAGACAGACAGATCAAACGCCGGGAAAAGTGAGACCAGTAAAACGGATGTTGCTACAAATGTTGATTCACTTACAGCATCTGTGACGAACCACAAGATCACCATAAGAACAATCGTATGGATAATAATTGCGGAAACGTACCCAAACGGTTTTTGTTCAAACCACTTCTGAAATCTCTCCCGGACTGGCATACGATATCCTAAATCCGAGGCAAACTTTCTGTAGCCCTCACCCACAAGGAAGTATCCAATATGTTCTTTTACGGCAGAACGGTTAAAAAGAGAGTCTAAATCTTCATCACTATTCTCATTCAATCGCCCCTGGTCTTCTGCCAAGATCAAAACCTGTTCTGCTACATCCGTTTCAGATTTATCGGAATATCGACTAAGGCGTTCAACAACTCGCCGGTATCTGTCTCGTGTTTCAAAATCCATTTCTGCATATGCCCCGTAAGGATCAAGCCGCAGAATCTGATCTACGATGGAGCACTCTTCAACAAAATCTGACCAATTTGTTTCTGAGGATTCACGAAGTGTAACCACTGCATTTTGAATACTTACCTGCAGCCGGGACTGTCGCTGTGCATCGATCCGCATCGCTTCATCAACAGTGACGTCCAGCTGTTTAAATCTGTAATTAAACCACCTCTTCTGTTCTTCCTGTAGAAGGCCGGCCGTCTGCAACTGGTTGTAAAGTTCAATCAGGACAGGTACAATTTCATCCCTATTCCTATATTTTTCTATCCACTCAGACAGAGTGTTAATCAGCTTTCCAGGCTCATGATAGTCACTTTCGCTTTTTTTACTGATCAGATCGTTTACTTCTCTCCAAATCTTTTTTCTATCTAAAATTCTGGAGGCTTTTTCTGAAAGGTTCTGAACCAGAATTAACCGGATCATAATGGGAATGGCCCAAATCTCGCCCAACTTCAGAGTTTCATGCTGCTGATACTGTTGCACATAATGAATCAGTACCTCCTCATCCACAAGGTTGTCTGTATGTAAGAGGTAGTTCAGGATCAGTTCATAAACTCTGGGCAATCCATCATATTCACCTCCTGAAAGTGCGGGAAGACGTTTTTGAAATTCTCGTGGAAAATCTTCCTCAACCTGAACAATCTGCTCCTGGATAATATAAAAATTGTCGATTAACCACTCTGCAGCAGTCGAAAGATCCCGGTTCTGTTTGGCCAGGCCAGACAACACCCTGTAGGCATCTAACAATATCTTTTTAGAGTCTTCAAGAATGGGTTTAACCGGGCGTATTTTTTTTGAGGAGTCCGATACCGAATGTATCTCTGCCAGGTTTGCTGCACTCTCTTTTAAATAGCTAATATTATAGGATATCTTGGATTCCTGATCCATTCCACTCCCTTAGATCGTGATTCAGAATTGAGCTTCCCTCCAAGCAATATCCATTTCTTTTCTTACAGACCGATAAGGAATTCTTGATTCTGTTTGAGGGGAAATTACTGACACAGATTTATCAATTCGAAATAAACCACTGATTATTTAGTGGTATTTAGCTTCAAAGAGTTATCAATAAAAGTATACATCTTTGAATATGTTCAGGACTTTTGATTCAATTGAAGATGAGTTACACACTGTTCAGTGTTTGTAACAAGTTATTTTTGATTTCATTCTGTTTAAGTAATCGATCTATCTTTTCATCACTTACTTCCCGGAAATCATCGTAAATTTCAGGTATAGCAAAACAATCTTCGGAAATACTTAAAGCGACTGCATCATCAACTCTTCTTTTTATCTTTTTATATATATCAGATGCTATTACAGGCGCAGCTACAATAAATTTTTCCGGCCTCTGCTTCTTAATCATTTTAATCGCTGCAAATATTTTAGAATCTGTAGCTATCCCGTCATCTGCTAAGATTACTGTTCTGCTTTCTAATGAAGGAAGTGAGGTTCCTTTTCTAAATTTATTCAATCTCTTGCGTATTTGCTGCTCCTCTATCTTCATAACCATTTCAATTTCCTGTTTCGTAAGCTTCCCTTTGGCATTATAGCTCAAATAGAGGGTACCGTCTTCACCCAGTGCTCCAAAAGCAGTTTCCGAATCTTTTAGATACCTCAAATTCCGCACTATGATCAGGGAAAATTCACTTCCCAAAAACCTGGAAATCGGCAAGCCTGTCTCCAGCCCTCCTTTGGGAACCGCCAAAACAACCGGCTGAACATTTCGATATTTATCTAATTCAATAGACAGTAATTTCCCGGCTTCTTCTCTGTTTTTAAACATCTTTGCCTCTCTCTTTTTTTACTCTTTCATCCATGCATTCCACAGTGGGTGTCCATTCTCAAATCTCAGTCGAAGCAGGTAATCACCTCGTTTCAACCACTCTGCCACTATAAGATCTTCATGGTTATCCTCAATGATTGACCCTTTGACCAGTATATTATCACCTATTTTAAACCCTTCCTGTTGATGTTCGATAAACCACTCAGGTCCCACATGTACCGGCAGTAACTTATCGCCGGTCTTCAGTATTAACTCAACTCCCTTGTCTTCTCCATTTTCGTTGCCCGAATGCATGATCTCTTCTATTTTTCCTTTAAACTCTTGTACATGGTCCGGATCGTACTTTCTGTGATAAGCACTATGCTTGTTCCGATACTTCAGACCTGCAAGAGTTGCACCCGCTAATGTAGCCAGAAATACGCCACCGGCTATGATTTCAATTTTTCCTGTTTTCATCATTACCTCTCTACTGAACTTTCAGAAGCTTTCAAATAATTAATCTAATACTCTTAACCTCAGTTGGGTTAAATAATCGTATTTAATCCAATGAAGAAGTCTCCCCTAACAAGGGGCTCCGAGCGTTAGCGACACGTGAAACGAAATGTAGAGGGGTGTCCATCGGGTTTTTTCATAAATCTTATGAACATCCCCCTCAATCCCCTTTTGCTAAGGGGAACTTTTGATGTCATTGACTCATAGTCGAACTCAGGTTCTTAATAGAACGACCTACTTGAATATTCTAGAATACATTCAAAAAAACATCGTCAAACAGAGTTATTCATCCCACTTATCTTCCATTTCAAGCGGCCGATATTTATTCCAGATATTTTGAATTGCCTTGGGCATCTGTCCGCGAATATCGTCCATCTCTCCGGTTGATGTTCGATCGTAAAGCATCTCCAGGATTACCCGGAAGGCTTCCTCTGCAGTTATTGGATTCGAATTACCCATATCTGCCCTGATTCTGGACATAAACTCTTCGGCATTTAATTTGTCAGGTTTTCCAAAAGGTTTGTAGCCTTCAAAGTAGATACCCCGAATTAAGACCGGCAATTGTGCTGATAGCTGAAATACTTCCTCTATGGTTGTGCGATCACGTAAGGTGTGAAGCACCGCCTTTAAACACCCGTACGCCCAATCCGTTCTATCCGGATAACCGGCTCGAGCTCCAATTTCCAAGAGCCACTCATTGGCCTCTCTGCAGTGTTTATCAAAATTGACTTGAATGCTCATTATGTCCTCTCCTAATCATTGAAAATTTTGACTCTACTCCTTCATCAATGTGTATACTTTTTTAAAATCAAATTGTAACGGAAATCACACTCCTTTGTAATAAAGACCTTTACTCTGTTGTAATGTTTTTCCGTAGTAAACAATCAGGTGGCTTCTTACTGCAAGCCTTCCTTTTGAATATTGAAAGCCCAATAACCAGATATTAAATGGTCACTTTTGCCTGATATAAATGATCAAAATAGCCCGGCGATCAATATCAAAAATTCAAATTGACAAACTTGAGCTATCAAATTTTGAAATTTTATTTTTCAAAATCTTTGACGTTAAATAAAACCAACTAACTCGACAAAGATTTATAGTGATAATATTACATCGGATTGGTCCCTATCCTTACAAGGTGTTATTACCTAAGTGTTTATACTATAAGTGAGTTCTTTGAGCAACTGAGAGTAAACGGATTTAGGGCACAGTTTAATTCATTACTACGGTGATGAGTTGAATCTATCAGAAAATAGTCCGCTGATAAATCAAAGTATCTTCTCAAAAAGAAATACATGATTGTGCCCCGGTCTGAATATTTGGTAAATGTTGAGCAAACGAGAGGTTCAAAATCAGCCGGAGATAAAAAAGAGAGGTTCGGTTAAGAAACTCGAAGTCAACAGTTAGGGGTGTCTTGAATCCATCAAGACTGAGAATATACCCTTTGAACTTGGTTCCCGATCATACGGGATGTAAGGAAATTGTTGGCTTCGATCCAATTAAGAGAGAGTGACCTGACAATCACAGCAGTGGTTGTCAGGTTTTTTTGTTTGGGTACCGGGAATAAAACGTAGAATCGACCTGCTAAAATTTCTATTTAAATTCGTATCAATTTGAATTTGAGCTAATAAACTACTGTTTATCCTTTATAAACAGGCTTCGCTTCACGCAGATCATCCATAAGATCCTCTTTATGATGCTGGTGAAAAACGTTAACCAGAAACAGAAACAGCCAGGTTCCCAGAAATGAGAAAAACACACCATCTCCTATTCCTGTAACAAGACCTATGATTCCTATGCTCACACTTCCGATCACACCGAAAAAGATATTCGCCCCAAATGAAACTCCCTCCTTACCAATAATTACTGCCATAGACAGGCCCACGATTAATCCAACAGATATATACCAATAAATAAGTGTTCCGGTTAATTGACCCATCACTATCCCCACAAAACTTAAATTATGTGGACGATCCGGCCGGTTTTGTGCCATTTTTATCGCTTTCGCGCTTATTGGATTTGCACCATAAACCAGCCGGTCATCCAAATCTTAGATCACGCATTTTAATCTTCCAGAACAAAGGTGATTTTCGCATTCACTCGGAATTTGACCACTTTGTTGTTTTCCACTATCCCTTTAATGTTTTCGCAATAAACACTCCGGATATTGTGAACTGTTTTTGATGCTTCTTTAACAGCATTTGTTACTGCTCCTTCCATGGTACTTCCTTCGGCAATCACTTCAATTACTTTTGCTAAAGACATGACTCCTCCTTTTTTTTAATCTTCTCATGGTTATAATTTCAAATCTCTTATTCAAGATCTAAAATATATCCCTATGTGGTTGTCCCTGATCTGTAAGTTGGCTGTAGGTTTTTTACTGATCTTACTGTCAGCAATTCTCAAACCCTGACAGATCCTTGCCTGTAATTAATGCTGTCAAGCTTTTCCTACATTCGGATCGGTTTTTCCATGAGTCCTTCTCCATCATTCTGCTGATACAGCATCTGCGAAGTAATGATTATCATGATAAACAGAGATAAAACCTCTCTTAGAATCTTTGATCAAATTTAATTCGGAGAGTATATGAAGACATACGAAAAGAGAATCAGGATTGTCCTGGATGTTCCAAAAGAAACAGCTGCTTACCACAAGCTGATGGGACAGTGGGAAAATGAAGGCGGTGCAATAACAGTTAAACGCGACCGTGAGCCTATCCCGGAAGCAAAGCTTCCTTTTCTTGAGGGAGAAGCATTTCAAGTCGTGCGAGGAACCATCGATTTTGTTGAAGATGAGGTGTACTACCTTGTCGATGTAATGAAAGTAGATATTGAGTGACCGAACTGCCGGTAATCTTATATTCAACCATAAAAAAGGGATGAAAAATGAAACTGATGATCGTTTATGGTTCCACTGAAGGACAAACGCGCAAGATAAGTGAATTTCTCAGGGATGAATCTGAAAAAGCCGGACATATACCTGCCCTGTTCGATGCAATGGTTACTCCGCCTGATCCTGCAGAGTTTGATGCCGTTTTAGTAGCCGCATCACTGCATGGCGGCAAATATCAGGTAACCGTTAAAGATTTTGTTCAAAAATACCACAGATCCCTCAACCAAATGAATTCCGGTTTTCTTTCTGTTAGTTTGACAGCTGCTACAGACGAACCTGAGTCATGGAAAGAATTGAAACAGCATACCGAAGATTTTTTACTGGAAACAGGTTGGAAACCCAATTTTGTCGAACAAATTGCCGGTGCACTGCTCTATACTCAGTACGACTACTTCAAGCGATTTATTATGAGGATGATTAGCCAGCGTGCCGGCGGTGATACCGATACAAGTTACGATCATGAATATACTGACTGGAACCAGGTTCAAGGTGTAATTCACAAAATTGAGGAATTACAGTGAAGCTTTCACTGAAAATCTACGCGCTGATTCAAAGAAATACTACAAACAGTTTTTCATAACTCTTACATCAAGAAAGTTGAGAGGGTTTTATAATACAGTAGAGAACATTGACATACTGAAAGGAATTAAGAGCACAGAGTCATTCTTATGCTACGGCAGAGAGTTATTCAGTCCGGAAAAATTATCCGCCGGCTCTTTTTAGGTCTATCAAATGACTAGAAAAGTGTGCTCCGGTTAACCAATTTTATAATGTATAAAGCAGTAACCCGGATTAAAAAATTGTCGGGGTCTTGGCGGGAGTGTCTTGATTATTTCGAGACTGAGATTATATCCCTAAAACTTGAAGCAGATTATACTGACGAAAGGAGACTGAGACTCCGATCATTTTAATCAAATAATAACCCCGTTGTGATTTAGTTCGCAACGGGGTTTTTTTTTACGCCCTGATTCAGCAATCAATTTACTTTGATGGATTTCGGTTTAACGGTTTCCGCCTTCGGAACCACCAGCTTCAGTACTCCATCCTTAAATGAGGCCTGAATCTCCTCATCTTTAATGTTGTCGGTTAAAGTAAACGATCGGTAAAAACTTCCCCGATATCTCTCCTGGCGAATGTAATCTTTTTTCTCCTCTTTCGATTCGGTTTTCCTTTCTCCGGTAACGGTAAGGCGTCCATCTCTATAATTCACATTGATGTCTTTTTTGTCCATACCTGGAATATCCATTTTGATCAGATATTCATTTTCATCTTCTGAAATATCGACGCTGGGCGACCACATTCTTAAATCTGATCCACCATTCTCTTTTTTCCAGGAAAATGGAACCAGATCATCAAAAAAGTGATCCATTTCTTTTCTAAGCATATCAATGGCTCTCGGTTCTTCCCGCTTCATCATTTTCATAATAACACCTCTCTTCCATTTTTGTTTTGAATTTTTGGTTCCTACTAAGCTGCGAACCATACCATACGCTATAGTACAGAGTATATCTCAATAACTGCTAATTGAGGATCTGAATAATGCTGTAAGAAATTATTGATGAGAAGCTTATGTAAATATCTTACAAGTCAGATTTTTCACCCATTCAAATCATGAAGCCTATTTGTTGAGTATCAAATTTAACTCATAATTTATGTTCATTTTCCACCCATTTCACCGCGTGGAAAATCATCTCTGTTGAATTTTTAAAGTCCATCTTCTCCTTGATTCTCGAACGATAGGTCTCCACGGTTTTTGAGGCAAGGTGGAGTTGTTCGGCAATCTCAGCGCTGCTTTTGCCTTTACCCATCAGTTCAAATACTTCCAGCTCTCTGTCACTCAGTATGTCGATAGATGAGACTCCCCCCTCTTTTTTCCCATGCATCGCATTCATCAGCAGTTTTTCGTTTAGTGAATCACTCACATAGATTCCACCTTTCAGAATTTTTCTAACTGCTTTTATCAAAGCCTCACTCGGTTCAAATTTCATAATATACCCTTTAGCCCCGGCCCGAAGTGCGCGTTCGCCATAGAGGGATTCTTCGTGCCTTGAAACAACGAGTATCTTTATATCCGGATCCTGGAAAATAATATTTTTAACCAGTTCTATACCATTCATTCCCGGCAGAGATACATCCACCAACAAGAGGTCCGGCTTATCTTTATCTAAAATTTTTAGTACATCTTCTGCTTTTTCGCATTGATGTGTCACTTCCAAATCAGACTCCATTTCCAGGGTACTGGCTAAACCTTTTCGCATCATAGGGTGATCATCAACGATTAAGATTCTCTTTTTGAATGGATT
>NZ_JAWLDW010000183.1:0-3881 GCF_041686455.1 Rhodohalobacter sp. | reverse complement strand
TTTAGTGGGGAATATTCACTTTTGCGTTTTGCTTCTAACTTCTCACTAAACAGACAAGCTGCTCGCCTCACTTTTCACAACCTCTTTCTTCAGCTGGTAGGCTGTTTTTTGTGGCAGATTCCACAGCTCAATAAATCCGGCTGATGCATTCTGGTTGAAAGCTGCTGATTTGTTGAATGTAGCAAGGTTTTCATCAAACAGCGAGTATGGAGAAGTGAGCGCAACCACATCACAATTTCCCTTGTACAGCTTCAACGTCACTTCACCGGTTACCTTTTTATTCTGTTCGTTGATATATGCCCGGATGTTGTCCATCACAGGCTCGAAATATTTTGCGCCGTAAATCAGGTAGGCCCACTTCTGATCCATAAACCCTTTCAGCTCATTTTCTTCCCTCGTTGAGACCAGCTGTTCCAGATTTTTGTGTGCCCGGATCAGGATCGTTGCTGCAGGGTTCTCGTATACACCCCTCACCTTCAATCCAACCACCCGGTCTTCAATCAGATGAAAAACACCTACAGCGTGCTTGCCGCCAATCTCGTTCAACAGCAAAACCAGGTCTTTTTTATCATAACTGATCCCGTTCAGCGACACCGGAACCCCTTTCTCAAAGGCTATTTTAACCAATTCCTCATCTTCAGGTGCCTGTTGCGGTGTATTAGCCCACTTCAGAACTTTCTCCAGCGGAGGTATCAGTTCCGGATTTTCAATCTCTCCACCTTCGCCAGTATTGGCCCACATATTTTCA
Organism: Rhodohalobacter sp.; assembly: GCF_041686455.1. Taxonomy (NCBI): domain Bacteria; kingdom Pseudomonadati; phylum Balneolota; class Balneolia; order Balneolales; family Balneolaceae; genus Rhodohalobacter; species Rhodohalobacter sp. The sequence goes on along the minus strand of NZ_JAWLDW010000183.1, from coordinate 3,133 downwards.
TCGTAGGAATATGGACTCATTTGGGTCTGATCTACCGGAATTCCATTCTCCATTGCATAGGTAATCTGTTCATCTCGTCCCATACTCCACTCTCTTACCGGGGCAATGATTTTTAACTCCGGATTCAGCGTGGTTATATAGCTTTCAAATCTTACTTGGTCGTTGCCCTTACCGGTACAGCCGTGAGCGATCACTTCGCAACCAAACTCAGCGGCGAATTGAACGGCTAATTGAGAGATCATTACCCTGCCCAACGGACAACCCAATGCATATCCGCCCTGGTAATCAGCATTAGCTTTTACAGCTTCCGTACAGAGTTCGGCAAATTCATTCTTCGCGTCGTATACGATGGCATCCTTTGCACCAAGGTTTAATGCTTTTTGTTTAATGGCTTCGAGGTTGTCGGCCGTCTGGCCGATGTTCACTGTCAGAGCAATCACTTCACATTCATACTCCTCCTGTATCCATTTTAGCATCATACTGGTATCGAGCCCGCCGGAGTAGAGCAGCAGACAGGTTTTGAATGTTCCTTTTTCAGCTTCGTGTGAGGCTACTTTTTTATATGTGGTTTGCTTTTTCATTATGGTCTTATTTAGAACTTGTAGTTTTTGAACTTTGTTTTTCAATATTCCCCTCTTGAGAGGGGAAATGTGAGCACGAAAGGTGCAGCCTGTTCGTGTGATCGAGGGGTGTATTCATGGCAGGTTTCTGTACCTGATCAACACACCCCTAAATCCCCTCTCAAGAGGGGACTTTTTCTATGCCATTTAGTTTTTGTACTACCTCTTCATCACCCGTAAGTATGGTTGCAAATACTCCTTTTGATACAACCATCCGGTTTTTAGCCTGCAGGTAAACCCAGGAATTTGGGTGATCAATCACATCATCAGTAACCTCAACTCCCCTGTGAGCAGGAAGGCAGTGCATAAAACCGGCACTGCTTTTCGCCTTTGAAAAGAGTTTTTCATTAACCTGGTAGGGTTCGAAATGCTTTATCTTCTCGTCATATAGATGCTCTTCTCCCATCGAGATGAAAGTATCGGTATAGACAGCATCGGCTTCGTACACTCCCTCGAAGGGATCATTTGTTTGAACAAAAGTACCTCCATGTTCTACGGCCAGCAATGAGAAGTATGCAAGTTGCTCCTCCATCCATGAATACTGTTCCGGACCCGTAAATTTTAATGTATGTCCCATCTTCAGGCCAATTTCAATCAGTGAAAAGGCCACGTTATTGGCATCCCCCACATAGGAAATGATTAGCTTTTGATCTTTCCCATAATTCTGCTGAAGAGTCAACAGATCGGCCAGTGCCTGCATTGGATGGTGACGGTCGCAAAGCGCATTAATCACCGGAATTGTGCCGTACTCAGCCATTTTCTTCAAGGTACTGTGAGAATAGACTCTGGCAAATACTGCATCGCACCACTGCGAAACGTTCATCATCGCATCTTTAAGTGATTCCCGGCTTGTAAACGGAACGGCCATGCTACTCGAAAAAATAAGGTCGGGGTTTATATGGATCACACTGCCACTGAGGTGATTTATGGCAGCCTCTGTTCCAACCTTGGTTCGAAGTGAGGGTTTTTCAAATACAAATGCAATATTTTTGCCCTTTAACACTTGAGAGGGCTTGTTTTCGAGTTCTACACTGAGATTAAGAATAGATTGAATTTGAGCGGGATCAAGATCCCCGATCGATAATAGATGGTTCATGGGTATAGTGGTTTTTTATAATTGAGTATTGGAACAAAGGGTCGGGTATTCAGGACAGGTGAGATACTTACGGAAGAATCTTTTCGAAACTCATAAGCATAAAAAAACCCACTCAGCAATTAAGTTGAGCGGGCGGGATAAGTCCTTAGTAGTAAAAACTACACACAGTTATCACACGCCCAAAGGGCGGCGACGGCGAATAGAAAGGAGTTCTGTGTGTTTTGAAAATTTCATTGCTTTTAACTTGCCACTATCTAAAATAAGATCCAAATAATTTTTTGAACTCTTTTTACGGGGCTAAACTTTCTTATTTTCAGACATGAAAAGTAAAGCCAGCAACCACTTCCCGCAAATTAAAACTCATGATAACGAACCGCTGCTTTTCAACCCCATCCTAAAAAAACGTTTCAAAAACCGGCCTGAAGAACGTGTTCGCCTAAAATGGGTGGAATACCTGAACCATCAAACAGATTGGCCCAAATCACGCCTTGGTTTTGAAGCACCGGTTAAACTTCAGCAAGAAAAAAACAACTTGCGTGCCGACCTGATCCTATACAGCAGGCAGATGAAACCGGAAATTCTGATTGAGTGTAAGGCAGAATCCGTAAAGCTTACGAATGCCGTTGGCGAACAGGCTGCACGTTATAATCAGGAGGTAGGAGCTCCGTATATCTGCCTTACCAACGGTATCACCGACTTTTGGTACAAAGTTAGCAACAATTCGGTTTCTGCCATAGAGGCGACCTCAGGCCCGGACTTTCCCATCAAACCAACAAAAAAATTCTCCGAACTTAATCGGGATTTCAACTACTGGCAGGATCGTGGATTTTGCGCAGGTAATTTTACGGCTACGGACAAAGAGATGCTTTATAAGTCGATCTCTCACTTTTGGAGCGATGCCTTAGACTGGCGGCAAACTTATCTCGATTTTTCAAGCTCTCCCTTCGAGTTTGGGCTTCAGCAGTATTACCGTATACCCGTCATCGATAACCAGCAAAAGTTGGCCATTTCCTTTATTGCAAATCCGGCAGGATCAACACATCTCATCGCAATTCTGAACAAAAAAGGGCGGAACCACGCTCTTTTAGCGATTCACCTAAACCGGCTTTCAGAAGATCATTCCAATTCTGCAACCCTCTTTCAGTCCGGTGAAATGAAGAAAATTGACGCAGGTAAACACTTTACTTTTTTCAAACACGGATACAGTGAAAAATTGATCGAGCAACTCCCCCACTACCTGATGAGATTTTTCGTTTAATCTACCGAAACTGTACATTGAGTTCCTTCTACTAACAGCCTACAAAACAAAAACAGATTTATTTACCATGTCTACAAAACTGCACCGCAAAAAACTGCTTTCCCTATTTGAAGAAAATCAAGAAGGTGTTATCTACCTGAAAGGCGCCGATATCATGTA
>NZ_JAWLDW010000182.1:0-3934 GCF_041686455.1 Rhodohalobacter sp. | reverse complement strand
CCTTGATTATTTCAGGCTTCAAACCTGATTCGATTTTGGTTTAAACCACCCCTAAATCACTTCGTAGGAATTGCTTTAACTCGTAGCCCCTCCTTGAAAAAGGAGGGGACTTTCTAGAAACAAAATTAATATTCTATAAATCGAACTTAGGTTTTTTATCTAAAAAAGAAATTATTCAAATATGATCCGGAGTTCTCATATAACCATTCTACTTCGGACCATCTTTTCTAATAGTTAAACCAAGACTGTTTCACCATCATCTTTGCGGTATCCCAATGGGATTTCATTCTCAGAAACAGCTGATCGATTGTACTCTTCGAGGGTAAACTCATCCACGAGTATTGCGTCGAAACGAGCTTCCTCAGTTTTCTTAACAGTCTCAGCTTCTTCTTCAGTGATGACACCTTTTTTGAGAGCTCCATCAAGCTGCTTCAATACGTAAGCTTTCTTGATTTCACCGGCTTTGGTTGCTTTGTATAGCTTCTTGTAAATCGGGAATGACTCTTCAATTACTTTCATAGCATGCTCATACTTCCCGAGAGCTTCATCTACTGAAGCAGGCACGTACATACCGGATGTCAATCTATCTCGCTGATCTCCTCTGGTCTGCATAGCCTGAGCCACTTTATGTCCCAGCTTATCAGATGGTTTTTTCCCTATGCGATTCATTCTAGACCATAATCCAACCGGTCCTCTGAACAGCCAGCTCAGACCCGGTACTTCTATCTCTGAATAGATCTCGTCAAATGCAGTTTGAATTCTGTAGAATGCGTGCTGCATAGACCAGTGCAGGAATATTTCATCTTCTTTTTTACGGCCTTCTGCTTCAAATCTTCTCAGTGTGGCAGTAGCAAGCAGCATCCAGCTGAGAATATCAGCATACCGTCCGGCAAGCTTCTCCTTCATTTTTAAAGCACCTCCGTATGAACCCAGTGCCATATCCGCCATAAACGCAAATGATGCAGAGGCCCATGCCAGTTTTCGATAGTATTTCGCTGCGGGTCCGCTTACCGGCGAGGACGCCAGACGTCCACGCGTAATGCTTAGCAGACAGGAGCGGATTTCGTTTTTAAACACATGACCAATATGCTTCCAGAAAGCGTCATCAAACTGCTTCACGTCTTTATTCATCAACGCCTCAATCTCTTTCAAGGCATAAGGATGACTTCGGATAGCACCCTGACCAAAGATCATCAGCGTCCTTGTCAGTATGTTCGCTCCTTCTACCGTAATTGCGATTGGCATGGCAATATAGCTGTGAGCAAAAATATTCCGTGGTCCCATAGAAATGCCTGCGCCGCCCACAATGTCCATTGAGTCATTGACAATCTCTCTGCCAAGTTCGGTAAAGTTGTACTTGGCAATTGCGGTAACAACTGCCGGTTTTGCACCTTTATCCAATGCACCGCAGATGTACCCTCTTGCAGCGTCCATCATATAGGTGTACCCGCCAATCTTGGCCATCGGCTCTTCTATACCTTCAAACTTACCGATGTTCAAGCCAAACTGTTTTCGGATAAGCGCATATGCTCCCACAGCACGAGTTGCTGTTTTAGCTCCGCCAATCGCCTGAGCAGGCAGAGAAATTCCTCGTCCCACGGCCAGTGACTCCATCAACATTCTCCAGCCGTTGCCGGCACCTTCTACTCCACCAATAATGGCATCTACCGGTACCACTACATCATGACCACGCGTTGGACAGTTGTAAAACGGCACACCAAGCGGGTCATGTCTTTTGCCCAGTTCAACGCCTTCTGTATCACTCGGAACCAATGCAGCCGTAATTCCCAGATTCTCGCCTTTTCCAAGCAGGTTATCTGGATCTTTTAGTTTAAAAGCCAATCCAATGACTGTTGAAATAGCCGCTAGGGTGATATATCTCTTATCCCAGTTTAACTTCAGGTAGAGCTCACCGTCGTCGGCTTTGAATACTTCACCTTCACTCTGCATACCACCGGCATCTGAACCCGCGTTCGGCTCTGTCAGTGCAAAACAGGGTATCTCTTCACCTTTTGCCAGTCGGGGCAGGTAGTGATCTTTCTGTTCCTGAGTACCATAGTGCATTAAAAGTTCTGCCGGGCCAAGTGAGTTTGGAACCATTACCGTTGTAGCAAGAGGACCGCATCGGGAAGCCAATTTGGCAACAATAGCACTGTGCGCGTTTGCAGTAAAACCATAGCCACCATACTCCTCCGGAATAATCAAACCGAAGAAGCGCTTTTCTTTCAAATAGTTCCAAGTTTTATCATCAAATCCTTTTCGTTGAAAAACTTTCCAATCGGATACCATAGAGCAGAGTTCTTCAGCGGGTCCATCCATAAATTCGCGCTCTTTATCTGTCAGATCAGGATATGTTTCACTATTCATTCTCTTCAGATCCGGACTGCCTGAAAATAGTTCTCCCTCAACCCAAACCGTACCAGCATCGATAGCTGTTTGCTCCGTTTCTGAGATTGCAGGAAGAATTTTCAGAGCTTCCAATATTTTCATGATTGGCCCTGAAAGCAGGGTTCTGCGAATCGATTTCAGGTTAAAAATCACAGCCAGTACCAGGAAGGCTGAAATTAACCAAACGGGCGCTCCCAATCCGGCTAAAGCAACAAGACCTGCAACGGCCCAAATCCATAGAGGAGCCCCTTTAAATCCAAAAATTAAAAATATGAGGACAATTCCTGTCCAAACAGCCCAGGTGGCCATTTCATTGAAAAATCCAAGTTGTTCGATTAAAGCTTCCATAACTGACTCCTTTTAAGCGGGTGTTTTTTGTACGATAAATCCTTGTATGATGTGATCTGTTGCAAGATCCAAAAATCGTTCTATCGGAACTCTGGTATCCAATCGTTTACCCAGAATCACAGAAACAACTCCATGAATCTGCGCCCAAAGCGTGTATGCACTTACCAGCGGATCTTCCACATCAAAAAGATTCCGGTCTTTACCACGTTGAATTATTCCGGCAAGCAGCTCATAAATTTCTCTAACCTGCTGAAATTTCTCTCTGGGATACTTCGGCATCTCTTCAGGGCGAACCATATAAATAATCTCGTACTCCTGTGGATTTTCCATCGCGTATCCAACATAAGCATCGGTTAGAGATTCCAACTGTTCAATCGGGCTGGCAGCTTCATCCAATGTATTTCTCAATACGCGATTTAAATTTGCAATACTCTCCTCAACCAAAGCAAGCAGCAGATCATCCTTATTTTTAAAATGCAGGTAGATGCTTGTAGCTGTTACATTAGCTTTTTTAGCAATCTTACGCATCGAAATCTTGCTGAATCCATGTTTGAGAAGCAGTTCTTTGCTTACATCCAGAATTTCTTCCCTTAGAGACATATACCTTAGGTTAACACCGTTAAGTTCACAGTGTTAATTTATCAAATCTGATTGGAATGTCAATAGTAGAACCTAAATTCTTATGGCGGGGTCTTAAATAGTACTTTCACTATTTAACCGAAAAGAGATGTAATGAATGGTTTTTCTCTTTTCAAGGTGCATCTTCTCGTAAAAGGTCTTGATTGTCAAAATCGGGTCATCCGGGCGTTCAGCATAAACATCATCCACTCGATCTATGATCTCACAATTCTCTTCTACGATCGTTTCGAGCGTAAAATCGTACAGCTCATCAGAATCCGTCTTTAAATGAATCTTTGCGCCTGGGGCGAGTATTTTGCCATAGATACTTAAAAATTTGTGTGATGTAAGTCTTTTAGAAGATTGTGAATCCCTTAAATAGGGATCAGGAAACGTGATCCAGATCTCATCCACCTCTTCCTTCTCAAAATAGTCTGTCAAATGATCGATAAAGATCCGCATAAAATGAACATTGGGCAGTGGCTCCTCAAGAGCCTTCTTTGCTCCTGTCCACAATCTCCACCCTTTCTTATCAATTCCAATAAAATTCTTATCCGGATATTGCCGTGCAAGATTTACT
>NZ_JAWLDW010000181.1:0-3939 GCF_041686455.1 Rhodohalobacter sp. | reverse complement strand
CGATTTGAATAGTACTTTTTATAAATCACTTGATTGATTTGACTAAAACATAAACTCTATTGAACAATGAGTGCCGGGCATTTCAATACTCCAACTTTTAATAAGCCTGAAAAAGAGGTGACTTTTTTAACGTCGGAACAAGAGAGTTATACGTACGAGAATCTATTTGGATTTACGAGCTGGCTGGCGGAGAAAACGAATGGAATTTATTTTTCAGAGGAAAAACATCTTCTTATCTGTGGACCATCCTCAGATGAGATCATCTTTCTTGTGGCCGCCTGCTTTCTGCTTAAAATCCCGTTCATATCACTCCATGAAGAATTTTCCAGTACCGATGCCAAAATCTTAAAAAGCCAGATTAATCCTTCACTTATTTACAGTGATGACCCCGAGAGATTTAAAACCGTTTTTAAGGCTCAGCATATTAAAATTGATAAGGACCGGTTAGAGCTGGAAGCCGAGTATGATGAATATTTATTTTCTTTATCCGATACCGAACAAACTGCCGGGCTGTTTTTAACTTCAGGATCTACAGGAACGCCAAAGATTGTCCCGATTAAAAGAAGGCAGGTACTTTTTGCTGCCGAGGCATCGGCGAATAATTTTAAACCGGGTAAAAATAAATATTGGTTGCTCTGCCTGCCGTTAAACCACGTCGGGGGTATATCCATCATTCTCCGGTCTATTCTGTACGGCTCAGCGATTTTCAGGCTGGACTCTTTTGATACAGACACAATCAGACACCTGTTGTCAAATAATCAGGATTTTGAAGTTGCCTCCATGGTTCCAACCATGCTGGTTAATTTAATGGATGACACTCATTTTCAAACTCATTCTAATTTTAAATCAATTCTCCTTGGCGGAGGTCCTATCTCGACTGAACTGATCGACTGGGCTGTAACCAGAGGAATACCGATCGTAACCAGTTACGGAATGACAGAAACGTTTGCTCAAATCGCCGCCAATCCCATTTTAAACCCAAGCGGTACATATTTGCCTAAAAATAGTGCCGGACATCTGTTTTCACCGAACCAGATTGAAATTCGAGATGATACCAATAAACCTCTTCCCAACAGGGAGTCGGGCCAGATCTGGCTGAAGGGGCCGCAGGTTTTTGACGGATATCTTTCGGAAGAACTTAATCGTGAAGTGTTTGATGGGAATAGATGGTTTAATACGGGCGACTTTGGCTATCTGAACTATCGAAAACAGCTTTACATTGAGTCCAGGCGGATGGATCTGATCGTCACCGGCGGCGAAAACGTCAATCCTGTTGATGTTGAGCAAGTCATTGAAACATATCCGGGTATCAGCCGTTCCGCAGTAATAGGAGTTCAGGATAAAAAATGGGGTCAGCGGGTTGTTGCTTTTTACACTACAGAGAAAGAACAAATTGATGAACTGAAGTTAAAATCTTATCTAAAGGATAAACTGCTTTCATTTCAAGTTCCCAAAGAGTTGATCCAAAAAAATGAGCTGCCTGTTACGTCTCTCGGTAAAATCAAAAAAAGAGAATTATTGCGCGCTTACAGATGTTAAATCGCTGTTTTTAGATCCCCCTTAATTAAAAAAGACTAACTCGCTTAACCGTCTTTAAGTTGAGATCTTTGTGGAGGAATAAATTTTATTATGATGTACAAAAAGCTTTTAGGACTAATCATCACGGCGTTACTTCCCGTGTTCGCTGTTGCTCAATCTCAACAAAACGTAAGTATATCCGTTTCGGCGACCGTTTCGGGCACCATAGAGATGATTACGATAAATACCGTTGATTTTGACGACATCGAACAGGAAGGGTCAGTCATCCGGGTAGATCCGATTTTTGGTGAGCGATCCGGCAAGATGGTCGCACGCGGAACGCCCAATGCAGAATTCAGGGTTGACTATATTCGAGAGCGTGAACTGGTTAACTTAGATGGAGAGGGTATCATCTTTTTTAATTACGAAGTAGCCGGTAATCGTATTGATGATCAGGAGACCGCAGAACTTCTGGACCAGGATATTCGTGATCTGCAGTTTAACGAAGAGGGTGAATTTTACTTCTGGATAGGTGGAACTATAGATATGAGTGATGTAAATCCCGGCAGTTACCAGGGAGAGTTCACAATCGAAATTGAGTATATCTGATTAATTTGATATTAATTTTCAAACATATCAAAAAAGCGTTCATTGCACTCCTTCTGATTGGATTTTCTGTAAATAGTTCGCACTCTCAGGATATAGAGTTTGGTCAATATGGCACTTATACCATAGAACTGGAAGATATTGGGCTTGAAGATTTAGTATTTCAAGGCCCGATTAACAGCGGCAGCGGGATACATGAGGTTGAACTGATCGACTCAAAAGTTTTATCAATAATTGGTGTAAAATATCTGGATGTGGATGTTGATATTACTGCAGACGGTAAACTCTACCTCGACGGTGATCCGTCTTATGATACAGACCCGGAGCGATCCATTCCTTTTACTCTCGATGCTGCTTTTGCAAACAATGGAGAAAATAACGTTTCGGCTTCCAAACCCATTGGAATAGCAAACACGCCTTCAATGATCTCAGGAACCGCCAGGTTTCCAATACTATCACGCAGACAGCAACCACCGGGGCCTCCACCCACACCGCCCACCGGAGACTTTGATCAATCTTTAGTGAATGAAACCGCCTATCTCTATTTCTATGGACAAATTGATGTCGGAAATGTAGTCGCGGGTTCTTACAGAGGCACCATTACGGTCACAGTGGAGTACAGATAGATATGAAGAAGGTTTATTTTTCTACATTCTCTGATATTCGCTCAAACTATTTTCAAGCATATCCTATTTTTTTTCTGCTCGCTTCGCTTTTATTGAGTCTGTTACCCATCATTGCTCAATCTCAATCTTTAAACATTCAGATTGATGTAGAGCCTGAAGTTGAAACTACTGTTGAGCGCAGTCTCGATTTTGGTCAGGTCATCACAGGAATGGGGCTTCAGACGATCCCTCCCGGCTCTCCGAATATGGGAGTCTTTCAAATTCGAGCTTTACGAACCCAAAGGTTAATTATTCAAATGGAATCCGATCGTGAATTACAGCACGAAAATCCGGATATCCTGGATACAATCCCTATCGAGCTGCAGGCGGCATACACAAATTTTGAGATGGAGGATTTTGAGCTCAGTACTCCTTTGAACGATATTGGACAAAGCATTGTATTGGAGTCTCAATCAAATAATCCGGATTCTGCATGGAGCTCAATCTATATTTATGTATTTGGAAATGTAGATATTGGAAATGTGCCTGAAGGTGTTTACACCGGAGAAGTAGTGTTAACTGTGATTTATGAATAGATTCCTGTAAAGTTCTAGTTAAGCCGTTCTAACGGTATTAAGCCGGGGTTAAAGCCCTTTAATTAAAGCTCTCTAACTTGGGGTGTGATCTGCAACCTCTTATATTTGATACAGAAGTTAAAAAGAAAATCACTCAAACGATTATTACTCACAACAAAACAACTAATAAAATGAAAAAAATAAGCTCACTTATCATCGCTCTGTTTGTATTTGGAATTATAAACTCTTATGGACAAGCTATTACTGCTGACATCAACGCAAATGCTAACGTCGTTCAATCACTAACTTTGAATGCAGGCGATGATTTATCATTTGGTGATGTTATTGCTGGAAATAATGGTACGATTGAAATTGATGGTACTGATGGATCAGCAATAGTTTCTAATGCATCTGTTGGACAGCTTGGAACATTTACTTTTGACGGTACAGCAGGTGCTGAATATGCTATCTCTTTCTCGATACCTACGGAATTGACAGGAGCTACCAGTACTTTGCCGTTTGGTATGAATGGTCTTGATTATGGACGTGTTGAAGACGCTGCGGTAGGTAGTGGAAATTTTAATCCAACTAATGGAGTTGATATTCAACTTGATGATGATGGTTCTGGTGCTGGT
>NZ_JAWLDW010000180.1:0-3960 GCF_041686455.1 Rhodohalobacter sp. | reverse complement strand
GTTTGGACTTTTTGAGCGAATCGCGCTCTTTTGTAATTCAATTTTGCATTGGGTATAAACCGGCGAGGATAGAGTGTGCTCTTCCGAAAAAGGTCTGTCTAGCGGGAAATAAATACAGACAGTTTTACAATTCAATTTTGCATGTATTGCTGTAAAAGATGCAAGCGGTATGCGGAAATCGTGTAGCCTTCGTAATGAATTTTACTATTTTAATAGAGAGATCAATTTCAACAAATTCAATAAACATAAAAAGATGAAAAACCGGATCCTCTTAACCCTGACTTTACTCTTCGCTTTTTCGCTCTTAATCACGTCCAATTTGCAGGCATTTCAGCAGCAGGATGTAACGCATTTATTGAGACACCCCACCGTTTCGGAAGCTCATCTCGTTTTTGTGTATGCCGGTGATTTGTGGCGGACTGACAGAGACGGGAGCAACCCGGTACGGCTGACCTCAAGCCCTGCAGAAGAGAATAATCCTTTCTTTTCTCCGGATGGTTCAATGATAGCATTTTCTGCCAATTACGAAGGGAATACGGATGTGTATGTTATGTCGGTGGATGGCGGAACCCCTAACCGCCTTACATGGCATCCCGGAAGTGATATAGTAACGGGCTGGAGTGGTGATGGAAACAGCGTGGCATTTTTTACCCGCAGGGAAACCGATCACGGGCGATCAGGCCATCTTTATCATGTATCGGTGGAAGCAGGTGCACCTGAAAAACAGATGGATGCCCGCTATTTCAGGGGGCAGTGGAATAATGACGGTTCCAAACTGGCCTACATAGATTTTGGGCCGGGATATAACGGTTTGTATGGAGGATCTGCCGGATGGAGAGGTTACAGGGGAGGTTCAACACCTTCTGTTCGTATTTTTGATGTGGAACAAAATAGTATTACGAATATTCCGGGCGAAAGAATCAACGATATTCAGCCGTTTTGGCTCGGAGATGATGTCTGGTTTATATCGGATCGCTATGATAAGCGACTGAATCTGCACCGGTTTGATACGGAGACTGAAACGATCGAACGGATTACAGATCAGGCCGATTGGGATATTCACTGGGCGACAGGACACGGGAACAGTGTTGTATACGCAGCAGGAGGAGCTCTTTATGAACTGGATGTTGAAAGCGGTGAATCTGAGAGAATTGAGGTCACCATCAACCCGGATCTCCCGCAAACCCTGACCGAATGGAAAAATGTAAGTTCAAATATTCAATCAGGAGAACTTTCCCCCAACGGAAAGCGTGCCCTGTTTACCGCAAGGGGTGAAGTATTTACCGTACCGGTTGAGGAAGGCAGTACCCGAAACCTGAGCAACAGTAATGGTGTACGCGAATATACGGCTGTCTGGTCGCCGGCCGGAGATGAAATCGGCTGGATTGAGGAGTCTTTGGAGGGACAAACATTGGTAATCAGCGATCAGACGGGGCTAGGTGAAACCAAATCATATACTCTTGGCAGCGATTTTTATTTTCTCGAAGAGTGGGATGCTGAGAATGACCGGATCATCTATACTGATAACCGGCAAAAACTGCACTACATCAACCTCGAAACGTCTGAAACCAATGAGATTATACAAAGCGACAGGCAAGCCGGATTTGATCTTGCTCTTTCTCCCGATGGTACCTGGCTGGCATACACCGATATGCAGGCCAACTATTTCCGGGATTTGATTCTCTATCACTTTGAGTCGGGCGAAAACTATACGATCAGTGATGGAATGGCTGATGTGGCTTCACCCGCGTTCTCACCTGACGGAAAGTATCTCTATTTCGCGGCTTCAACCAACACCGGCCCGCGCCAGTTTGGGCTCGATATGAACAGCCAGGAGCGTCCGTATCGTGCCGGTATTTATGCGTTGGTTCTTCAGGCAGACGGAGAGTCGCCTTTTACGATTCGTCCAGGAGATGAAGTGGTTGGTGAAAACGAATCGAAAGAAGGAGAGAATGATGAAGTTCCTTCTATTGATCTTGAAAATCTGTTTGATCGAAAAATTGCGCTGCCGGTTTCTATCGGGAACTACAGCAATCTGAATGTAAGCAAGAATGGGGCGCTCTTTTATCAGCGCTCTGTTCAGCCGGGCACTGCAGTTGAAGCACCGGAATCGGATACAGATACCGAGAACAAGCTGCTTCGTTTCGACTTCGAAGAGCGAACGGATGAGATTGTCTATTCAGGGTTGTCTAACTATAACATGAGTGAAAACGGAACTCACCTTCTTATTCAAATGTCGAATGGAGCACCGGCAACCGCAGAGGTTGGGAAGTCTATTACGGTAAAGCCACTCAATACGAGTGACCTTAGGATGAGAGTTGACCCGCGCGCCGAATGGCGGCAGATTTTTGATGAAGGCTGGAGAATGCAAACACAATATTTCTATGCTGAAAATGCTCACGGCCTCGATTGGGACGCGGTTTATAACCAATACTTGCCGCTGGTAGAGCATGTGGGCCGGCGCGAGGATCTGAATGACCTGATGGTGGAGATGATCGCTGAACTTCAAGCAGGACATAACCGCGTGGGTGGAGGTGATGTGCACAGAGAAAGCGGACCATCCGGAGGATTATTGGGTGCTAATTTTGCAATCGAAAATAACCGCTGGAAGATTAGCCGTATTTACACCGGTGAATCATGGAATCCTTTTGTGGAAGGACCTTTGGTTGTACCCGGAAGTGAGGCGAACGAGGGTGAATATATTATCGCTGTAAATGGAGTGAATCTCACTGCGGATGATAACCTCTTCAAACATCTTGAAAACAGCGTAGATAAACAGGTTGTGCTTTCTCTGTCGACAAATGCTAATGGTAGTAACTCCCGTAATGTTGATGTGGAACCAGTTTCGTCGGAGAATCAGTTGCGGCTCTGGCATTGGATAGAGTCCAACCGAAAAGCTGTGGATGAAGCCACAGACGGCAAAGTAGGATATATCTATCTGCCCAATACAGCGGGAGCCGGCTATACATTCTTCAACCGAATGTTCCACGCTCAGCTCGATAAAGACGCGCTGATTATTGATGAGCGTTCTAACGGCGGCGGGCAGGCTGCCGATTACATTGTGGAAGTTCTGAACCGTGAGCATCTGAGTAACTGGGTATATCGGCAGGGAATGATGTCGCGAACTCCGTCTGCAAGTCTGCACGGCCCCAAATTAATGATGATTGACCAGGATGCAGGGTCGGGCGGCGACTTTCTGCCTTACGCGTTCAGGGAGCTGGGAATTGGAACGTTACTGGGTACCCGAACCTGGGGAGGGTTGATCGGGATTTCCGCCAATCCGCCTCTTATTGATGGCGGTTCAATGACGGTTCCGCATTTCAGATTTGTGGATGCAGATAACAATTGGTCTGTCGAGAATGAGGGCGTTGCACCGGATATTGAGGTGAAGCTGAATCCTATTGCAGTGAATGATGGACGGGACACCCAATTGGAGGCTGCTATCGAGGAAATTTTGGAACAGCTCGAGACATATGAAGACGATGTACCGAGAGAACAGCCGCCACTGCCAACGGAGCTTGGTAATTAAGGTGGGGTCTCTGAATTCAATCTCAGATATATCGCACATACGGCGCTCCCTTATGCCATGCTAGCTAGATACCCCTGGCCACTGCTGCGCAGTGACCAAAGGCTACGGATATGGCGCACCGAAGGTGCTTGGCTTGTAGCTTCTTATACAGATCTACTTACAAACAGTTTTTAGGATTCACATTTTTCGGCATTGGTTTTGATGTTCAGATTAAAGGAAATGAACTACTTCCGGGCATTCTGCTCGAGGTATCAACCCGATTTCAATTTCTTGTTCTTTGTCCCTTTGGGATTGGTAAAATAACCCACTTGAGATTAAAAAGATGGCGGTCACCTTTTCAGGTGTAAAACACAGCCCCGTTTCGGGGCGGCATATCTGTAGCCCCATGGGAATGCACTGCATTTCCATGGGGTAAAAGAATGCCTAATTAA
>NZ_JAWLDW010000179.1:0-3972 GCF_041686455.1 Rhodohalobacter sp. | reverse complement strand
CCAGATTTTCAGCACCCCTGCCGTAACCGGCCTGATCTCCCCCTTCAATGTTTATGTTATCATTCCCATATACACCATTGATATAAAGTGTCTGACTGTTTCCCAGGTTGAAAGTCAGCTTTCCCTGGGTATTGTAATATTGGGGTATTGCCGTTAAACCGGTGGCAGGTACAATCCAATCGAGGTAGCTACGGCGTGCAGAAAAAATAAAGCTTCCGTTCGAGGACACCGGCCCCTCAAATAACGCTCCGGCTCCGGCCATTCCCATCGAAGCCTCTCCGCGAAGCCTCTCATCAGTTCCATTTCGAAGAGTGATATTCATCACTGAAGAAGCCTTATCTCCGTACCGGGCAGAAAATGCACCTGCGTAGAAGTCGATTTCCCTAACCATGTAGCTGTTTAACAGATTGATCGGACCGCCACCGGCTCCCTGTACTGCAAAATGGTTCGGATTCGGGATCTCTATGTGATCCATCATAAACAGGTTTTCTCCGGGATTACCGCCTCTTACAATAATCTCGTTTAGCTGGTCGCTCCCCGATGTAACCGCCGGTAGCGCCTGGACTGCCCGCTGAATATCCACAAGGTCTCCGGGGCTGCGCCGGATCTCCTGAAAATCCATCGAATTGCTGCTTACAACAGCATCTCGGGGTCTTTCAAAAAAATTACCGCGTACTTCAAGTTCTTCTCCTTCAATCAGCTCTTCTTCCATTCGGATTTCCAGACTTGTGGTCCTGTTCGGATTCACAATCACATTACTTCTTCTAATGGTTCTGTAGCCCAAAAATCGAATCGTGAGATTATAGCTTCCTGCAGGTACATTTTCGATTAAAAAATTCCCCTCCAGGTCCGTTGCCGTACCGCGCTCTGTTCCATCGATCATGATCGTTGCGCCGGTAAGCGGCTGAAGATTCCGGGCATCAATAATCTGTCCCCCAATCTTGCCGTTACTGTCAACGGCCGGATCAAACCCGTTCAATATCATAAATAGGGCTAATATGTAGCTGATAAATATCATACCTGTTTCAAAGTAGTGCTGGATTAAATAGAGTTGTAGAAGTTGCCGTGATAACCAAAAAGGACAGGCTGAGGAATAGTAGCCCTGGCAATTTCCGTAAACGTAGACGAATCCAGCACAAGCAGAAATGAATTTCCATTAGCCTCATCCAAAACTACTGAGAGATTGACGCCATCATCCTCGTTTTTACCTGCAGGATCGGGCAGAAAAACAGGCTCTCCTGGGAAGCAGTTCTCCTCCCTCCAAACTTTCGATTTCCCGCTTTTGAGATCCGTTTTCACAATTTGATCGTAAAAACTATTCTTTTTGGATTTATTTACCCCGATGGAGTAGATGTATTGATATTCCCCGTCCATGTTTAATGAATCGTAGTCAAATCGTGGCAGCTCAATCCCCTCATCACTCAGTACTTCGCAATTAACACCTCCGCTACCCGACAGATCTAGACGGTATCTGCGGATTTCACCACCGGGCAGTTTTTGATCTTCCGCCCGAATTCTGTCCAGATAAAAAGAGTCGATGATTTCCGGATCCGGATAGGCAACAATATCAAATATGAGTTCCCCTTTCCGTTCGAATGCGTTTACGTGATGGAAGGCAAAGAACGGATCGGTTTCAAACTTTTTGACAAGCTCCCCATTGTTCCGGTCAAAAACGTAGATGTTGGTCCCGCGCTCCGGTTTCCATTTAAAGTTTTCGATGAACGGCTTGGCGTGAAAAAGAATGCTGAGCGGATTCACAACAAAAGGGTATTCGGTGAGAATCAGGTAATTGGGGCTCATCCCGAAACTGTGGATATATGCCGGCTCTTTCACACGCTGTTTGGCCACAAGCTCCGGTTGCTGTTCCCTTTCAAGCTTCATAAACCGGTAGTTGCTCACCCGGCCAAAACGTGTTGTCAGGTTGATAATCGAATCGTTGTCAATGTGGGGATGAACGGTGGTTACATGCTGTTTTACCTTTCCATCGTAGGCAAACACGCCCACCGATTCCAATGTTTCGGGATCAAACTCGACCTGCATAGAGGGCTCACCGAGTGCAACAAACTTACCGTGCAGTTCTCCTACATTCACTTTTGCACTGTCGGTAAAACGCGGATTAAAAACCTCCTTCACGCGATCAAAAAGGGAGTAGCACGGATCAGTTGCAAACTCAGAGTAGGCGATCTTTCCCTTCTCCATTGCTTCCTGATACGCATTACACTCCAGGTATTTGTTGGCGTACGAAACCTTTCCACCCCGAAAAGTAAACTTGTGCAGCATGGCCAGTCCGTCGAACCAGTGCCTGTAGTTCTGGTCACCTACATTGAAAGTCCCGGGACCGTTACGCAGAAGTGTGCCCTCTACCCACTCTGGCAGCTTGCCGTTTAGTGGAAGCTCATCAATAACCATTTCCTGTTCAGCTACTCCAAAACCTATGTCGTATGCTTTTCGCATCAGCCGGCTCCATTTTGAGGTGTGGGATCAATCAGCTCTGCCGCAATCTTACCTGATGAGAGGACCGCCGGTACTCCTGCACCCGGATGTGTTCCGGCACCTACAAAGTATAGGTTATCGAACTCTTCCGAACGGTTATGCGGCCTGAAAAAGGCTGACTGCAACAAACTCGGTGTAAATGAAAAAGCTGCTCCATAATGACTGTTCAGTGTATTTTGAAAATGAGGCGGATCGATGTAGTGCTCTGTTACAATATTCTCTTTCAGATCGGGTAAATAGTGCTCTTCCAGGTAGCTGAGAACCTTATCTTTATACTCCTCGGCTATCTCCTCCCAATTGATGTTTGCCTTCAGATTAGGCACAAGTGAGAGTACATAAAACAACTCACATCCATCCGGGGCAATGGATTCATCGGAAATGGTGGGCATATGCAGGTAGAGGGAAAGATCGTCAGGCAGTTTTGAGCCTTTAAAAATTTCTCTCATCAGTTTCTTATACTCTTTGCCAAAGATGATGTTATGATGAGATAGTTTCGAATCGAGATATCTCTTTTTGGTTCCAAAATAGATCACAAACAGGGACGAACTGTAGCTTTTTCTGTCGATCGATCTGTTTGAATATTTCCTCCTGGACGATTCGGGTATCAGGTTGCGGTAAGTAAATGCAACATCCCCGTTGGAGATGACAATATCCGCTTCGTGTATGGAACCGTCTTTCAGTTGAACAGCTGAAACTTTTTGATGATCTACTACAATCCGTTCCACTTCCGAATTAAGACGAACCTTCACACCCAGATCATCCATTAACTTCCTGAAACCCTCAATAATGGAGCCCACACCGCCCACCGCGTAGTGAACGCCCCACTCTTTTTCAAACTGCATGATCAGGAGATATATGGATGGTGTATCAAACGGATTACCGCCGATTAAAAGCGGGTGAAAGGAGAAAACCTTTCTGAGAAATTTGTGTTTAATGTACTTTCTAACGTGCCGGTAGGTGCCCTTGTAAGCGCCCAGACGAATCACTCCGGGCATGATATTCAGCATCTTTTTGAACGTCAAAAATGGCTTGTCGGTATATGGATGAAAGAGGCTGAAAATGTCGACCGTATTTTCTGTGAACTTCAGGTACCCTTTCTTATCCGCCGGACTCCACCGGTCAATCTGTTTGAGAATATCCTCCTCATTTCTCATGTAATCAAAATACTCTCCATCGCTGTTAAAAATCCGGTAGAATGGATCAAGCGGCTTCAGTTCAAAATAGTCATGCCGACTTTTCCCCGCAGCTTCAAATATATCATCAAAAATATAGGGTGCTGTGATTACCGTAGGCCCTCCATCAAATTTAAAGCCATCCAGCTCGTATTGATATGCTCTGCCTCCAAGTTTATCCCTCTTATCAAAAATAGTTACATCATGCCCCTTTGCAGCCAGCCGAACAGCCGCAGAAAGTCCTCCAAATCCCCCTCCGATAACAATAATTTTTTTTTGCATGAATAGGATAGACGTTAATAGTTAA
>NZ_JAWLDW010000178.1:0-3984 GCF_041686455.1 Rhodohalobacter sp. | reverse complement strand
TCCTGGTATATCTCGGCCTTGTAATCGAGAGTAAGAGGAGAGTCTGCCCCGGAATAGCGGACGTCGTAGGAGGGAGTCCAGCCTGCACGATATGCTACATATGAGAGCTCCAGGGTGATGGTTTGATCTCTCTGTGAATCGATCACTGCCACTGCTTCATTGCTTTGCCGTCGAATTTCATTCTCCAGCTCGTTAATCTTGCGGTTTATCTCACCCAGGTTTTCGCTGTGCCTGCCCAACTCCTTGTCCGTTTCGATTTTTCGTGATTCGATAGTTCGATATCGCTCACGGTAATACTCCATGGCTTCTTTCAGTCCGGAGAGCTCTACTCCCTGACCACCGGTCAGTGATTGATTGGCCGCAAGCAGATTCAGTTCCCGGGTAAGATTGGTTTGATCGGCATTGAGAAGCGTAATTTCATCCTCCAGATTCTGTTTTATGACATTCAGAGAATCCGCTTTTTCCCGTTTTTCAATAGATCCTTCTCGGTTGAGCCGCGTATTGATGCTAAGGAGTGTTAAAGATCCTTTCTCTGTCCGTAAAGTTATGGTCTCTTCGTGAATTTGGCGCGTAAGCCCGGTAAACACCAGCTCACTGGTCCCGGCCGGCAGCTGTACTTCGGCAGATCTGTGGACAAGTGCTCCATCCCGATAAACCGTAACCTGATCGATTGTACTTTCTATTTGAACCGATTGCATTGACGCGTTACCGGTTTCAGTCTGAAAAGGAAGCAGGAGCAGAAAAGCAATGAATAGATTCATAAGAGGATGATTCGTTTGACTTGAGTCTGTAGAAGAAAGTAATAAAAATATCTTGCCTCCAAAGATTTAAAACGTTTTACCTTTGAAGTTATAAAAAACAAGAAACGTTAAGGAAATAGTTGGTTCAGGTGCTTTTAAACGTTCAAACTAAGCCACGGCAAAATGGCTATTGTAGTAAATTTATGATTTTCAGTTATTCAATTTCAGCTGTACATTAGATTCAGACTTTTTTGGTTGCTTTGTTGCCTAGTTGCCAAATTATTTAACCTATAAAACAGATAACGTTGACTAAAGATATTCTGATTGGGACAATTTTTGGTATCGTTCTTTTGACTGCCGGAATTTTAACCTTCATTCATGTAAGCAATGATCACGTAGAGTGCGAGACCGTTGTTGAGAATACCGTTGGTGCAAATGGGGAAGTCATTACGACCGAAAGGCACATCTGCAATGAGAGATTTAATTTTTAAATCTTCATTTCATTTAATTCTCTAAAAAAGAACATTGTGCGATTCAAATATTCATTAACTATTTCGTTTGGATGTTTGGCGGGCTCTGCCTGATTACGCTTTTTATTGAATTCCCATACAGAATCTATCAGGGTGTAGAATTTAGTCTATCTGCACAAACAATTGGGTACTATCTGATTTTTAGTTTTCTGTTTGGAATTTACCGTGTCTATTCCTCAAAGAAAATAATCGGCAGTTCTATAAAGTCTATATAATCAACCAATCAAACATGAGTTTGATATAAAAGTCTGAAATTGAACGTCAAAAGTTTCCTCCCAATCCAAGGATAGGCTCCAATCGAAGCGATTCCCACGCATGCGATTTAGGGGAGGTTGAAAGAAAATAAATTTCAAATTTATAACTTTAAAACTATGGCAATGAACGAGAACCATCCCCAGCCGCTGACATTACCCATATAATTTAGATATGTTTTTAAAAAGTTACTATGATTATAGAGGTACTATTCTTTTCTGTATTACTTTTGGGCCGCCAAAAGTAATCAAAAACTCCCGGCGGTGATTGCTTCCGGGCATGGTCTGCCCGCGCGGTTACACAACATCAATTGCTCGCGGGCGAGCAGATGTTGTGATGTCTCCCGCGCTCAGATGCAAACCATGCTAAACCTCCACCAATCAAGGCCGGAGGGTTCATTCATTCTTTTTTAGAATAAACTATGTTTTAAAATTGGGCTTAGGATTATATACGTTACAAAATCGAACACCTTATTTTATTGCTTTCTATGCAATAACATTACTAATTTTATGTAAGCCCCTCCATCTCTTCCTTAGGGAGAAGTGGAAACTCTTTTCCGGATCCTTATGCCGAATTCACGCTAATCTAATAAGTAGGCCGTCTCTCTTCTGCTAAATTTTTAATTGAAGCGTCATATAAAATGTGCGGGGCGGGGAAGGGATGATGCCCGGACCTGGATATCCGGTTGCGCGACGCGTGAAATACCAGTTGTTCAGAACGTTGTTAATGCCCGTCTCCAAAGTGAATTCTCTCCAGGAATAGGAAGCGGAGAAATCCAATACATCATACGCCGGAATTTCTCCGCGGATACCGCTCTGATTGTCAAATGGATTCTGTTCAGCATTGGATGCATCGGTATATTGACCGGAAACGTATGTGTATTGCAGGCTTGCTTTAAGATCTTTATATCCGGCATTGAACCCGGTCTTCAAATTCAGAAAAGGCACAAATTCTACCTGATTTCCTTCCACTCCGGAAATATCTGAATCAAGATACTCGGATTTTGTGAATGCTGTATTGGCGAATATGCTGAATTTCAGATCCCGGTTCTCTTTGATAATGTAAGGCAGAAGGTTTACCTCAACCAGACTCTCTATACCGTACATAAATGCCCGACCGATATTTCCGCGGAAACGAACTACTCGTCCGGTCTCTTCCTGCACGCCCTCTGCATTGATGCGGGTTTCCGCCCGTAAAAATTCA
The DNA here is from genome assembly GCF_041686455.1 of Rhodohalobacter sp. Classification (NCBI taxonomy): domain Bacteria; kingdom Pseudomonadati; phylum Balneolota; class Balneolia; order Balneolales; family Balneolaceae; genus Rhodohalobacter; species Rhodohalobacter sp. The sequence goes on along the minus strand of NZ_JAWLDW010000178.1, from coordinate 1,259 downwards.
CCAATACGATTGTCGTACATCAATCCGAAACCGCCTACGTCGTAGGAGATGTTATCTCCAAATCGGCCTCGGATACCAAAATCTGCAGTAAAGCCACTCTCGTCAGTAATTTCAGGATCAACCTGAAACGTAGGATTTACAATACGGATATCATTAAAAGTAACGGATCGATAATTTTGAGAGAAATTCCCATAAAATTCGGTTTTAGGTTCCGGCAGATAGCTGAGTCCGGCCCCCAACAAAACAAAGCTTCGTTCAAAATCCCGGTTGTCCTCGAAAGTTTCATTTTGAATGGGGTTTCCGGCCAGGTCAAAGTTTACTCGTTTAAACGAGCCTCGGCTTTGGGTGTTGATATACTCAAAACGAAAGCCGGGGGTGATGGATAAATTGTCTCTCAGATAGAAGATGTTCTCTCCAAAGACAGCCACATTACTATTCGGAAAAGTAAAGTCCGATTGGTTGGGGAAGTCAGGAAATTGTTCATCGGCCAGGGTGAAATTGGCCTCAGCGCTTGCAGTTCCGGGCCCCTGAACAGACGTATTTTTAGAGCTGTAATATTTTGAGCCGATCAGAAAAACGGAATTTCGGGATCCAATTTTGTAGCGATGCAGAAACCGGGCTTCGGCTCCCCAATTTTTGAATTCGCCAAGAATGAGATCGCGCGGTGCATTCAGATCATCCTCCTGTGAAACACGGTTGGTTCGGAAACCGAGGGATTTCCGGGAAGCACTAAGTCCAAAGGCCAACAGACTGAATTTGGTGCGGGATGAAAAGGTATGCTCGAGTTTTGCAGAGGCCAATTTCCAGTCCACTTCAAACCAGTTTCGGGTTCGATTGCTAACTTCCGGATTGCGATAAAATTGAGCATCGGTCAAACCTCCGGGCTGTTGTGCGAGATAGTACAGGTACGTAAAGTCTGCACTTAGTTTAGTGTTTTTACTCAGCTGATAGTCGGTGTAGATATAGGCATTCTGCGATTTAAAACCCGAATTTGGCCGAAATCCGTCTCCGTTTTTGTAGTTGAAAAATCCGTAGTAGCCTAGCTTTCCGGTAGTTCCGCTCAGGCTGTTGAAGGATGTGAAGAGTGCGTCTGAACCCACCGACTGGCGAGAGGTAAATACGAGATTTCTGTTTCGAACAGGTTTCTTCAGTTTGAAGTTGACCAGTCCACCGAACTGTGTACCATATTGAAGCGAAGCCGCTCCGCGAATCACCTGAATTTCATCCAGTGCCTCGGCGGTAGGGGTGTAGTAACTTTC
>NZ_JAWLDW010000177.1:2259-3985 GCF_041686455.1 Rhodohalobacter sp. | reverse complement strand
AACCCGGCTGGATAGCTTATTCTAAAAAATTCTCACATAAAATCCTGCTAAAATGATGACATTCAAAAAGAAATGGTGGCGACACTCGATCATTGGGGTTATGCTCGTTGGGCTTGCTATAAACCTGATAGGCGAGGCTATTATCATCAAGGGGAATAGTCCCGAGGAGTTTGACCTTGGACATATGGCGCTCTGGTTCTGGATTGGCCTGTTCGGCATTGTTTCACTGAACGCCGGATTTTCATTTATTGCTGACGCTGTAAAGCAGCGAATTTATATGGAAATGGAGACGGGAGAAGCTCCTGGAAAGAAGCCGGAATCAAAACAATGAAAGGTTACCTCCATTAACATGCCCTATTGTGATTTGTGATTTCCGATTTCCGGAAGACCTGATCAGGCACATTTAACACAGCGGGTTGTGTAGGGCATAAATTTCAATCGGCCGAATGGGATTTCCTCTCCGCACTTTAAGCATTTTCCCAGCTTATCCTCCTTATGACGTTCAACGGCGCGTTCCAGTTTTTGCAGGTTTCTTTTCTTATCCCGCAGTGCCTTTTCGTTGATTGTCTTATTGTTGATGGCGTCCATTCTGGAAAGTCTGCCAATGGAATTATCGAGCGATATAGGTTTAGTCAATTCAATCAGCTCTTTGATCTCCTCTTTTGTAGATTCAATCTGTTCATGAATAATTTTGATGAGCTCTTCTTTTTCCCGGTCGGTCATTATTTTATTTAAACTGATTAAATTTTTTACGAGCTATAGAACAAATTCTCTATTTGTACGTAACATTGTAGCATGCGAAAGGTACCTAAAATAGCACTCTTTTTCTGCCTGGCAGGATTCATCAGTCTGCTTAGCAGTTCGGCTTATGGATCAGGGATTGAGAAAGAATCTTCAACTGTCCATTCAGAACTTACCTCTGCATCTGATGATGGCGATGCCTTACTCTACTCAACTCCATTCCCGGTTCTTCTTTTATCAGAAATTGAGATTACAAACGGTTCAGAAATTGAACCGAATGAATCTGATTCCGCATTTTCCTTACCTGCAGTCGATCTTCGTATTGAAAACAAAGAGTACCTGAAGAAATCAAGGCAGGTTTTAATCAGTCTTACAATTAGAGACCTGATCTTCCCTTTTCATACCCACCTCTGAGTCCATCTTTTACCGGGGAAACCTTCCCGGTCACACATCGATAAAAAATCGTAGTCAACTACACCTCTGTTCATAGATCATGATATCTGTATGCGGTGGTTGACTTTTTAATCAAGAAATTTCAAGAAAACAAAAAGATGGAAACAGATTTAACTTCAGTAATTATTGGATTGGCTTCACTTGCAATTTTTATGTTACCAATCGGCTACTATCAAATTCAGGAAAAGAAGGGCTTAAAAGAAGCAAAAAAACAATTTCTAAATAAAGCAGGCGATTTAGCATTTCAAACAGGTGATTTTGAGGTTCTCAGGAATCGTGCTTCAATTGGAATTGGTAAAAACCATGAGGAACTTCTCTACGTGAAAAGAAATCAATATCAGCTGATTGAATTAACGGATGTTGTTAACTGCTCAGATTACAAGAATCACAGGAAGGATTTGGGTAGTCACGATAGTGTTATTCAACAGGTTGGAATTCGCATTAAACTTCGACATGGATTGGATGCCAGACTACCCTTTTTTGAAGGTAAGGAAGGTACTTTGATCGGTGATGAGCAGATTATTGTCCGGCG
>NZ_JAWLDW010000177.1:0-2159 GCF_041686455.1 Rhodohalobacter sp. | reverse complement strand
AGAAACGCGGGCAGAATCAGATCGCCAATCATCATCACCACGTAATTGGCTGTTCCAACGGCATCAGCAACTTCTTTGAGAGTAACAGCCAGCGCAAGGATGATTGCGCCGATGGTAACCCCCTTACACCCGTCAATAAATCCGTTAATAGCCACCTGCAGGCTCATCCCTTTTGCTACGGCTATCCCGATACCGGCAAGCACGGCAAGCACAAACGCTTCAGCGATCAGAAGTGTGGGATCTTCGGAGCCGAGAATAAAAAATGTATATATATATGGGATGATGGCAACTCCAAGCAGTGCACCAATCGGCCCAAAGAAGTCGATCAGACCTGGATTATATCCCCTTGGAACTTTATTCTGCGTGAGTTCATCGGCAGCCATAGGCGTGGCTCCTTTTCGATCCAGAGTTCCTTTGGTGCGGGAGCGCTCCATCGCTTTTCGCATTTTTTTACCGGGTATCCATGGAAGTTTTTCCCAAGCAAACAGAAGGGTGATCAGAATGGCGAAAATTGCATAGAAATTATAAGGGAGTGAAGAGAAAAAGAAGTTGATTCCATCCTGTGGTGTTTCAAACAATGAAATAGTACCTATGACGAGACCACTGATGTAAATGGGCCAGACATTAAATGGAATCAGTGTTGCCGCAGGTGATGCGGTACTGTCTACCATATAGGAGAGCTCCTCGTGCGACACGTTATGTTTATCGGCAATGGGCCGAACGGTAGCGCCTGTCAGAACCGTACTGATTGTGCCTCCCTGGTGGAATACGAGTCCCATAATCCATGTAAAAAATTTAGCCGTACGGGGCCCTCGAACCATTTTGTTGGATGCCCAAACTGCAAATTTTTCTGCACCGCCTGTGCGCGTCCAGATTCCAATGAGCCCGCCTAAAGCCCATAGGTAAACAAGCAGAATCAGTGCGAAGCTTTCGGTTCCGATGGATGGTATAAGAAAATCCTGAACAATGTTGAGCTGTCCGGAGATGATGCCACCCAAAAATATTCCGATGAAAAGAGAACTGACTACCTCACGAGTCCAAAATGCAAGTACAATGGCTACAAGCGGAGGCATAACCGACCAAAAGCCAAAATGGCCGTCTTGCTCGGGAAAACTCCCCATGTTGGTAACATAATATATACCCGCAATAACAAGAGTTAGAAAAAGACCAAAGTAAATACGTCGGCGAGTTTTAGGATCTTTCCACTTAGTAACTGTATCCTCAAAAAAGTTGCTCATAAAATATGGTAGATTATTGTGCGGCTATAAAATAAGAGATCAGAGCACAAATGCTCGACTCTTTTTGATAAGAGTTGTTAACGGAGAAAAAAGATTTTATCAATTGGTCAGATTGAATTATTGTTAAGGGTCTTGGTTTTGAAAAATTCTAAACCACCCAATACCAATCTTTAATTGCTCAGCATGAAACTTTTATTTCCTTCTTTACTGATCATATTCTCTCTCTCTTTAGTTGTGCCGGTTCAGGCCCAAACTAATGCCAATGCAGGATTTACATCCCCGCCTCAATATCAACCGTTTTTAAAGCAGCTTGCCGATGATGTTTCTGCAGATCAGATTGAAGACTACACGCGTATACTTGCAGGTTTTGAAAACAGACATACCCTATCCGACACAACTTCAGACGCAAAAGGAATCGGAGCTGCGCGCAGATGGATTAAAGAGGAATTTGAGAAGATTTCTGAAGAGTGTGGAGGCTGCCTCGAAGTTTTTTACGTGAGTGATGTGATTGAGGGAGTGAATCGCATTCCGGAACCTGTGAATATTGTGAATGTAGTCGCCGTTCAGCGCGGAACAGCAGACCCGAATCGTGTTGTGATGATGTCCGGTGATATCGACTCCCGTGCATCTGACGTAATGGATGCCGAAACAGACTCACCCGGCGCGAACGACAATGCATCGGGTATGGCCGGCACGATTGAAGCGGCACGGGTATTATCGAAGCATGAGTTCCCAGGCACTATTGTCTATGCCGGGCTTTCCGGAGAGGAACAAGGATTGTTCGGTGGGCAGATCCTGGCCGATTACGCCATCGAAAATGAGTGGAGAATTCATGCGGTTTTGAACAACGATATGATTGGAAATATTGAAGGGATAAACGGAATCATAAACAATACAACAGCCCGGGTATTTTCGGAGGCA
>NZ_JAWLDW010000176.1:0-3986 GCF_041686455.1 Rhodohalobacter sp. | reverse complement strand
AAAGGTTTTGCAATGCAGAGCTTCTTTATCGGAACCGGAGCGGTTGTTGCATCTGCCTTACCGTGGATGATGACAAACTGGTTTGGTATTTCGAATACTGCACCTGAAGGAATCATACCACCCTCAGTGAAATGGTCATTTTACATTGGTGGTGCTACTTTCTTACTGGCGGTTATTTGGACCGTTTTCCGTTCACATGAATATTCACCGGAAGAACTTGAAGCCTTTGAAGCTTACGAAGATGAACAGATTAAAGATTCTTATGAAGTGAAGAGGGAAGTTCCCATTGAAGCGGGAGAGGGGCAAAAGAAAATAAACTTTGGCTTACTGTTCTCACTATTAGGGCTCCTTGCTACAGCGGGAGTCTACTTCTGGAACTACGACGCTGAACTGTATATCGTTACAATTGGGCTTGCAGTTCTGGGGGTGGTATCATTTTTGGCCGGATTTATTCAAAGAAGCGGAAAGACAGACCAAGGGTTGGTTGTTGTTGTTCACGATTTTTTGCACATGCCTAAGACCATGATTCAACTGGCCGTAGTTCAGTTCTTCTCCTGGTTTGCACTTTTTGCAATGTGGATCTATACCACGGCTGCCGTAACTTCACATATCTACGGAACAAGTGATACTACATCATTTCTATATAATCAGGGCGCAGATTGGGTGGGTATTCTGTTTGCGATTTACAATGGATTTGCGGCTGTAATTGCGTTTGGACTTGCACCTATGGCTAAGCTCACCAGCAGAAAAATTGTTCACGCAGTGGCGCTGGTAGCCGGTGGATTAAGCCTGATCGGAATCTACTTTATGAATTTTTCGATCGATCTCTCATCTGTTGGTTTAGATTTTGTGATTACCTCACCCATGTTGCTTGTGATACCCATGTTGGGAATTGGTTTTGCCTGGGCAAGTATTTTGGCGATGCCTTATGCAATATTGGCCGGATCACTGCCATCGAAGAAGATGGGACTCTATATGGGTATTTTTAATTTCTTCATTGTGATTCCTCAGATATTGGCTGCCAGTCTTTTGGGATTTGCTACCAGAAACTGGTTTGGCGGAGAAGCGATCTACTCACTGATGCTGGGTGGTGCGGCAATGATTGTAGCCGCTGCTTCCATGTATTTTGTGAATGATGTGGATGATACTGATGAACCTGTTCTCCCTTAACTTTTAGAATGGCCGGTTTTATTTAAAAGACCGGCCTCTTTATCATGGATCGGACTGTAAAATCCATTAATCATTCATATCTTAGCTTTTGCTCTTAGAAAAGCCACTTTTCTCACTATCGTTTTATAGAAGTTTATGAGACTTGATCCAAAATATTTTAATCTGTTTATAGCAATCTGTGCTCTCCTGACACTAATTGTGATTGTATGGGGAACAATAAGCTATTCAAACAATCAAGAGTTAGATTTTCGGGAATCCTTGACAGATATCAGACTGGATACGCTATCGTTTGCAACCTACTCACATCAAAAAGATTCGCTGTTTTCTGATGATTTTAAAGGGTCTCCGACACTGATTCAATTTTGGTCTACATGGTCCGGAAAGTCCTTATCGGTTAACCGTTTTTTGGAAAATCATCACCAGGATTATGCCGGTTTAACCATTGTTGCTGCCTCCGTCAGGGATTCTGATGAACTGATTTTAGATCATATTGAAAGTAAATCAAACGGTTTCATCTATGTAGAAGGAACAACCTTTTTTCAAACACTGCTGGTGCCCGGTGTGCCTTCTCAGATTTTTTTAGATCGTGACGGAAAGTACTTTGATGCACAAGTTGGGGATGATACTACAGCAATCAGGGATAAATTAGATCGGCTGTATAATGAGTAATCATCCACCCTATGTTTGTTTGAATGGCAAGATTATCAAGCAGAGTGAAGCACTTATACCTGCTAATAATTCGGCACTGTATTACGGTACCGGTTGCTTTGAGACATTACTTGTTGAACAGTCTGCTTTTTTCAAGTTAAAAGAGCATATCGATCGACTGAATCGAGGAATGGCTTATCTTTCAGGCAACAAGGTTGATCCTTTAACAGTTAATCAAATGAAACGTGATACGCTTCGGCTCATAAGAGAAAATCAGTTAGAACAAGAGAGAGTAAAAGTTCGGATCCAGTTCTCTCTCATGGAAGAGAGCGGATATAGTGAGTCTGAAAATCCAAACAGCTTTTTACTGATTACCGTATCAAGAGTTACAGAATCTGTTAAGCCTTTCTCAGTTACAATTGCTGATTCAAGGGTAGTTCCTGGTAATTCTAAGCCGGCAGACCTGAAGCTGAGCAATATGCTGCACTACAGACAGGCATGGAGGGAGGCAAAGTCTGCGGGAATGGATGATGCAATCTTATTGACTGCGGAGGATTATTTGGCCGAGACTTCAATAGGAAATCTATTCTGGAAAAAAGAAGATGAAGTTTATACCCCATCAACAGATTGTGATATACTTCCAGGTATTATGCGAAACAGTTTGATCGATATTTTGACAAATAAAATGAGTTTGAGAGTGAATGAAAGGAAATATCGATTGAATGAACTCAAAACTGCAGAATCGGTTTGGATGACGAACAGTGTGAGAGAAGTTCAGGAAATTTCTAAGATCGATGAACAGGGATTTGAAACTGACCAACCATTTATGAGTGAGCTAAGGAATTGGCTCATAGAATATAAGACAGAGCATCGCAGTTGAAAAAAAATCAATTTGATACCATAGAAAAAGCAGAGGCTTTTTTACTAGCCATCCCCAAATTCGGAAACGTCGGGCGATCAGCGGCTAATTTTAGCCTGGACCGGATGGTTTCATTTTGTGATTTGATGGGTAATCCACAGAAGAGTGTACCGATGATTCATGTTGCCGGCACAAATGGGAAGGGAACAACCTGTCAGATGCTGGCGTCTGTTTATCAGGAGGCGGGATATAAAACCGGTCTCTACACATCGCCACACTTGATAAATGTAAGAGAACGCTTTAAAGTGAATGGTGAATGGATTGATGATGAGCAACTTCTTCAATTTTTTCAAAAGTTTGGCGAAGAAGCCATTGAGCAGAAACTTACATTTTTTGAGCTGACTACAGCCATCGCGTTTTGGCACTTTAAACAGATAAATGTTGATCTGGCAATTATTGAAACGGGACTTGGCGGAAGGTTAGACGCTACAAATGTGATTGATCCGTTGGTTTCTGTGATTACATCTGTTGGGTATGATCATACCGACATTTTAGGAGATACTCTCGAAAAGATTGCAGCAGAAAAAGCGGGAATTATTAAAAAAAACAGGCCGGTTGTTTTGGGGCGTCTTCAGGATGATGTCCGAACTGTTATTGAATCCATCGCGATTAAGAAAAATTCAGAGGTGTATCACTCTCAAAAGCTAGAACCGGAAATAAAAGACGGACACTTTGATCTATATCCGGCAGACCGATCCATCCATATCAATGCACATGGACGGAAAAAAATCGATGCTGTAAACACTGCTATGGTTTGGGCAGTGGCGGAATTGATTCAGGAAACTTTTCCGGTAAGTGAAGAAGAGTTTGTTGACGGTATAGAAAAGATGGATCAACGCTTTGGAGATCACGCACATTTTTCGAGGATTCATCCCGTAAATCCGTGGTACTTTGATGGTGCTCATAACGTTGAATCTATAAAAGAGCTTATTGAAGAGCTGAAAACCCTGGCATCTGTCGAAAATTGGACCGTTGTGTTGAGTTTTATGGATGACAAGCTGAATCGGGAGATCGCAGAAATCTGGAATGAGTTTCCTAATATTCTGGTGTATAAACAGGAGGGAGGCAGGGCTGCAAGCATCCAAAAAATGAAAAGTTATTTTCCAGGTTCGCAAGCAATAGACAGTGAAAGAGCCACTCAACTTTTTGTCTCTGAGGATTATAAAACAGAATTAGTAATTTTTAGCGGAAGTTTTTACTTTTACAGGACCGTAAGGAACTGGATGGGAACAGAAGCTTACGAAAATAC
>NZ_JAWLDW010000050.1:0-17855 GCF_041686455.1 Rhodohalobacter sp. | reverse complement strand
AAAAAATCCCAAACTCCGGGTGGAATTTGGGATTAAGTGGTGTGTACCGCGTACGGGATTTGAACCCGTGTTACCGCCGTGAAAGGGCGGCGTCCTAAACCCCTAGACGAACGCGGCATAGAAATGAAAAAAAAAGCAGTGACTCATTTGTGGCGATCACTGTAAAAAGATGGGAGCCCGATGGGAATTGAACCCACGGCCTCCAGGGCCACAACCTAGCGCTCTAACCGACTGAGCTACGGGCTCCATTTATAGATTTGAGATATGGGTCCTGAGATTTGAGAATTAATGTTCTCATGACTCAAAACTTGTTTCTCAAGACTAAAAGTACCGCGTACGGGATTTGAACCCGTGTTACCGCCGTGAAAGGGCGGCGTCCTAAACCCCTAGACGAACGCGGCAGGGTAATACATCCAATAAAAAAGAGGCGACAGGCGGATTCGAACCGCCGTACGAGGTTTTGCAGACCTCTGCCTAACCACTCGGCCATGTCGCCATAATTGTCGCCTCAAAAAAAATAGTTCAGAATAAGTTGCTGTACGCCCGATCCCGAGGAGTCGGGAAACCGCGAAAGCAGTGCTTTCGCAATATTGATCAAATGACTTATCTATAATCAGAACTCAATTTTTCGGAGTCGACTTTGAATACGAACATTTGAAGCGAATCTGCTTTTGCAATTTACTGCCGATGTACAATGAAATAACAAAACTCAATATGTTATTTCTAAATCTCAATACGTCAAAATAAGTTGTTGTACGCCCGACAGGAATCGAACCTGTAACCTACTGCTTAGAAGGCAGTTGCTCTATCCAGTTGAGCTACGGGCGCCCGAATACCGTTTAAAAATCAACTGTCGGGTGGTACCTGTTGCAAATAGCAACAACCCATTAATTATCTTAAATCAATACGTCAATTTATATAATAAAAGTCGGGGAGACAGGATTTGAACCTGCGACCCTTCGCTCCCAAAGCGAATGCGCTACCGGACTGCGCTACTCCCCGTTGTGTTAAATCAATAATTCAATAGTAGTTATGTTTCGTGAGCTCCCAAGGTGATTGGACTATTCCCCGAAACCGTATAGTTTTCAATACTTCAAATATTCAATAAACACATAAAATTTTGCTGAATTCAGCAGTCAACTGCATGAGCAGTGATGTGTTTTTCAAAAGAATTCAAAGATAAAAGATTTAAATTCTGAATGCAATTTATATCCCAAATTTCTAAGTACTTTTTTTATAATCTTCACTCAACTCTTTTAAAAACCCAATGCCGTATGCGGTTAATTGAATAAAGCCTGCAATCATACCTAAGAGTGAGATTTTTATATTTCTTTCAGTCCTGAATGCATCTATAAACAAAACAACTGCATAGGCTGGATAGAGCAATATAAGCTTAGATAAAAAACCTGTCGTTACAACGGTCAAAATTATGAATAATGGCAGTCCAATTACAAAAAAAACGGGTAACAAATGAACTAATTTCAGCTCATCCGGATAGAACCGTTTAATGTTTATTCTGGCTCGACCAAAAAAATGTAATTGACTATAAAACTGTTTAAAATCTGTTCTTCTCTTATGGTAAACATAGGCATCTTCAATCAAACCAGTTTTAAAACCGTTTTGAATGATTCTTAAAGAGAACTCAATGTCTTCCCCCATCCGTGTAATTCTGTAGCCGCCGGTTTTCTCGTATACATCCCTGGAGATCCCCATATTAAAACTTCTTGGATGAAATGTACCGATATGGTTTTTTTTCCCCCGTATTCCACCGGTTGTGAAAAAAGAGGTCATACTGTAGCTGATAGCTTTCTGGATGGAAGTAAATGAGCTGTGCGCACGGTCAGGTCCGCCCCAGGCATCATATCCATGAAAAGCCAGTTCACGGTTTACAGTTTCGAAATAGTGAGATGGAATCAGGCAATCAGAATCGAAGACAATAAAATAATCTCCTTTGGCTTTTTTAAAGCCAAAATTTCTCGAAAATCCTTGTCCGCTGTTCTGCTTATAGTAGTATTGAATTACTAATTGTTCAGAATATTTCTCAACAATATGATCACACCTAAGGTCTGAACCATCTTCTACAATAACGACTTCAAAAATTTTATAGGTCTGTTTTGTCAGACTTTGCAAAAGCTCATCAATTTCGTCCGGGCGATTATAAACTGGAACAATTACTGAATAATCCATGTATGCATTTCATAGAGAAATTTTCGTTCTTTAGACTCAATAATATAACAACATTATTCTCGAATTAATGAAGTACCCCCAATTAGTATTCATCTTTTTATTCTCTTTACTTTTAAGCACATCATTGCAAGCAAGGCAGTTAACCGTTCAGGCGGTAAGCGAGCACTCTTCAAACTCTCAGAATCAGTATCCCCTTGACGGAGGAATTCTAGAATCTGACCGAGGATATTTCACTATTGGAGAGAGTGGAGTGTTTAACCCGGAGTCCTGGGCCATATCGTATAAAAATCAAAAAGCAGGATTTCTTGAAACTCGCGATCAATCTGTATACCTAACTATTTTTGAAACATCCGGAGAAATGATCGTTGATCGTCAACTCGATTTTTTTGATGTCAATGACGAAACGCTAAAGCTCTATTTGTTTGATAATGGTAGGTCTGTTACCCGCGATAATGTGGCAAACTTCACATTTTTTGATCCTGACGGCGAATTAATTTACTCTTTATCAAACAGTTCCCAGAGCAGTGAAGGAGAGAGGGAATCGGAGTTGGCTGCCGATGCATATGGAAAAACCGTAGTGCTCTACAATCCGGTTATTAGTTATGGAGATAGCAGGGGATCAAGAGCTAAAGTGGTATTTAGCGAAAAAGATCAACACGTCTTTTTCAGGGACGAATCATCACAAATTCTGCAAGTTAAAGTGAGTGAAAGCGGCTCATATATCACACTGCTAACCGGAGACGGGGCAAGCTACGGAGTTAATATTTTTGATCGATTTGGTAATGAATTAAATCAATTTAGTTTTGATGATGAAAAGAAAGGGGTGGCAATAAGTGATGATGCTCAATTTGTAACCGTCTATTCCGGAGGGCGGACTCAAGTGTTGAATGCTTTGAGCGGGGAGAGGGTAGGGAGTACAAGCTCTAGATCTCCTGTTATCTATTCACGCTATTTTGAAGAAGATGATGTAATTTTGGTTTTTGGTGGCGTTCAAGAGGGGAATCGTATAGATCGCCCGTCAATGTCAGCCATTCATATTGGACAGAGGCAAATACTGAGAGAGGAGGTCAACGAATCGCTTTCCATATACGATGTTGAACGAATTGGTATTACCCGACTAAACAATAATAATTATCGAATCGACGGGCTGAACCGGTCGCTGAAAGTAGAGGTCGGTTTTTAAATATTATTTGATAAATACTGTAGAGAAAAAGAAAAAGCCCCCATTTTTGATGAAGGCTTTTTTGTGAAATAATGTCTCGATTTATGCTTTTTGTTCAGATTCTGATTCCGATTTCGTTTCATTGTCAGAGTCAGATTTATCATTTTTTCCTTTTTCCGAATCTGTCCAATCAAATTCAAGTCCATCACGCGACTTATTCATTTTGATCTTTATGACAGATCCTTCAGGGTGTTCACCCGTGAGCAACTCTTCAGCAAGTGGATCTTCCACATATTTTTGAATGGCTCTTCTGAGTGGACGTGCACCATACTTCTGGTCAAACCCTTTATCAGAGATAAAATCTTTCGCTCCTTTAGTCATCTCGATTTCATAACCGAGATCTTTAATTCGTGCGAATAGTTCATCACCAATAATGTCAATGATCTTGAAGATGTGCTCTTTCTCCAGCGGGTGGAATGTAAGCACGTCATCAATCCGGTTCAGGAATTCAGGGTTGAAGACTTTCTTAAGCGCATCCTGAATGGTTGATTTCATTTGTGCGTAATCGAAATCTCCATCACCTGATGAGAATCCAATTCCTTTACCCATATTTCGAATGTCTCGGGCTCCGATATTAGATGTCATAATGATTATCGTATTACGGAAATCGACTTTACGCCCTAGGCTATCAGTAAGGATTCCATCATCCAATACCTGTAGTAGAATATTAAATACATCCGGATGAGCTTTTTCAATCTCATCAAGAAGAACTACGCTGTACGGTTTTCTTCTAACTTTTTCAGTCAGAATTCCACCCTCTTCGTATCCCACATATCCGGGAGGAGCTCCTACCAGTCGCGATACACTGAATTTCTCCATGTATTCACTCATGTCAATACGGATCAGAGCCTCTTCCTTATCAAATAGATATTTGGCCAATACTTTCGCCATCTCGGTTTTACCCACTCCAGTAGGTCCAAGGAAAATAAATGAACCAATGGGTCTGGCGGGATCCTTCAAGCCGGCACGAGTACGCTGTATGGCTTTTGTAAGCTTAACAATAGCTTCATCCTGGCCAATAACTTTTTTGCCCAGTTCTTCACGCATTTTGAGGAGTTTCTGCCCCTCTTTTTGGCTAATCTTGTTTACCGGAACACCGCTCATCATGGCCACGACTGAAGCTACATCTTCCTCGTCTACATCAAACACGATATGCTCTGACTCTTTTTCCCACTCTTTTTGAGCTTGTTCAAGGTCTTCCATGAGCCGTTTTTCTGTATCGCGAAGACGTGCAGCTTCTTCAAAGCGTTGCTTCTTCACCATAGAGTTCTTTTCGTTACTTGTCTTTTCAATCTCCTCTTCCAGTTCAATAATATGATCCGGAACGGTGATATTGGACAAGTGAACCCGAGCTCCTACCTCATCCAGGGCATCGATTGCCTTATCAGGTAGAAAGTGATCGGTCACGTAGCGGTTAGTCAACTTCACGCAAGCCTTGATGGCTTCCGGAGTATAATTAACACTGTGGTGTTTCTCATATTTGCCTTTAATCTGATTGAGAATTTCAAGAGTCTCTTCCGGAGAAGTTGGCTCAACCATTATTTTTTGGAAACGGCGTTCAAGAGCACCGTCTTTTTCAATAAACTGTCGATATTCGTTCAGTGTAGTAGCACCAATTGCCTGAACTTCACCGCGGGCGAGTGCAGGCTTCAACATATTAGATGCATCCAGTGAGCCGCTTGCTCCTCCGGCTCCAACAATGGTATGGAGCTCGTCAATGAAGAGAATAACGTTATCTGTTTTTTCAAGCTCGCTCATTACGGCTTTCATCCGCTCTTCAAACTGTCCACGGTATTTTGTACCGGCTACAAGTGCTGCCAAATCAAGTGCGATGACTCGTTTGTCATACAGTACGCGAGATACTTTTTTCTCGATAATCCGGGAAGCAAGACCTTCAGCGATAGCTGTTTTACCCACACCTGGTTCTCCAATTAAAACCGGGTTGTTTTTCTTACGACGGCTCAGGACCTGTGCCACTCGCTCAATTTCTTTTTCCCGACCAATAATTGGATCGAGCTTTCCATCTTCGGCCAATTGAGTTAAATCCCGGCCAAAATTGTCCAATACAGGTGTTTTCGATTTTTCCATTTTCTTTTCTCTGGAGCTTCCTGATGATTGAGAACCCTTGGGTGATTGAGGAATATTTGCGCTGGCTGACCGGCTATCTTCACGATCGGTATCACGCGTATTCCCTGAAATGATCAAATCCAGTTCTTCACGTACCGCATCATACGAAACGTTGAATTGCTGCAAGATCTGCGCGGCAATATTCTCCTCATCTCTTAAAAGTGATAGAAGAAGATGCTCAGTGCCTATTGTATCGCTTTTATAAAGCTTCGCTTCCAGATAGGTAATTCGAAGAACTTTTTCGGCTTGTTTTGTCAACGGAATATTTCCAACCGTAACGGTACCACCAGTTCCTCTTACCGTATCTTCTATCGTCTTTTTAAGTTTGAAGAGGTCGCAATCAAGATTCTTTAGAATCCGAATTGCAACGCCATCTCCGAGACGAACAATACCTAAAATTAAATGTTCTGTACCGATGTAATCGTGACCAAGGCGAAGTGCTTCTTCGCGGCTAAACTGGATTACATCTCTAACTTTACTTGAAAAATTACCCTCCATATCGGGACCTACAAAAAGATTTGGCTTTCATTGATTTCTGAAAATGTAACGAGTGACAACTTTATTTAGTTCATAATCATTGTCTCTATCGACGAAAGTAGTGTGGCGCATTGCGAAATGCAAACACTTTACATTTTTAATAAAAATAAAGAGAAAAAAGGACTTTTTAGAACAGAGGTTTTCCGGTCATTTCTTCCGGTTGATCAAGTCCCATCATTTTAAGAAGAGTTGGTGCTACATCAGCTAATATACCGCTTTTTAGTTCTCCCTGATAGATATCGCTGACTAAAACTACTGGAACAGGAGCTGTGGTATGGGATGTATGCGGGCTTCCGTCCGGCTGAATCATGCAGTCTGCATTTCCGTGATCTGCAATAATCAACACTTCGTATTGGTGTTCCCGTGCAGTTTCGACAACCTGCTGAAGTTTTTTGTCAATCATTTCAACTGCCTTGACTGTAGCTAACATGTCGCCGGTGTGCCCGACCATATCAGGATTGGCAAAATTTAAAATAGCAAGCTCAAACTGTTCAGTTTTAAGTTCTTCACAAAGTTTATCGGTGACTGCTTTTGCGCTCATCTCTGGTTGAAGATCGTAGGTAGCCACTTTCGGGCTTGGGATCATAACCCGAATTTCGCCTTTATTGGAAGTCTCTTCGCCGCCATTAAAGAAATAGGTGACGTGTGGATACTTTTCCGTTTCTGCAATTCGGAGTTGATCCAATCCCTTACTGCTAACGTATTCACCAAGAGTATTCTTCAGCCGAGTTGGAGGAAAAGCTACATGTACAAAGTCATCAAATGTTTCATCATAAGATGTGAACGTAACATAATGGAGATCCAGGTCTTTGGTTTCAAAAGGTAACTCTTCTTTTTGGAAGAGAGCTTTTGTTATCTGCCGTGCACGGTCTCCGCGAATGTTGTAAAAGACAACAACATCGCCTTTTTGGATACGGCTGTCGTTTTTGCTCTTTACAATATGTGGTAGAATAAACTCATCAGTAACATCCGCTTCATAACTTTGTTTAAAAGCATCTTCGGCATTATTTACTTCTATACCTTCTCCGTTAATAAGAAGATTGTAAGCCTTTTGTGTACGTTCCCAACGGTTATCGCGGTCCATCGCGTAATATCGGCCGATAACAGAAGCGATAGATCCAGTGCCAATTTTTTCAGCTTGTTCTTCAAATTCCTTGAGATATTCAGCCCCTCCATGAGGAGACGTATCTCGCCCGTCTGTAAAAGCATGGACGTAAGTATTTTGAAGGTCGTACTGCTTAGCCATTTTAAGAAGTGCAAAAAGATGGTCGTTATGGCTGTGAACTCCACCATCAGAAAAGAGACCCATAAAGTGAATTCTGCCGTTATCTTTAGCTTTCTCAAAAGCATCGGTTAATACAGAATTCTCGAAAAAATCACCCTCTTTAATTGATTTGTTGATTCTGGAGAGCTCTTGCCAGACAATTCGGCCTGCGCCGATATTCAGGTGGCCAACTTCAGAATTGCCGAACTGGCCATCGGGTAAACCTACATCTTCTCCGCTGGCAGAAAGCCGTGCGTTAGGATATTTCTCAATGAGAGAATCAAAAAAGGGTGTTTCTGCCTTGTCAATCGCACTCACTTCGGGATTTTCAGCAATCCCGTAGCCGTCCAAAATAACAAGAAGTGCTTTTCGGGTAGATTGGGTCAATGTATTCTATAGATTATTGACGTGATTCGTCAATTTAGACTTTTTACGAGCAGCGTTGTTTTGATGGATGATACCTTTAACAGAAAGTCTGTCAATATAACTAACAGCTTCTTTCAGATACTTCTCTGCAGTCTCTTTGTCAGTCTCGTTCAACACTTTTTTAATGTGCGTTCTCATTTTAGAACGTCGGCTGTTATTGTGTTTTCTTTTCTTTTCGCTTTGGCGAAGTCTCTTAATAGCGGATTTATGCTGTGGCATAACAAATTGGTTATTACGGTTAAATACTCGTTATCTTAAACAGTTCCCAAAATTAAGGGTTCTCCATTCAACTTACAAGAATGGATTGATAGTTTGACTTAAAAAATTTATTTTAACTATTCTCTGAAATGATCATAGTCATAGATGGGCCGGCCGGGTCCGGAAAAAGCTCAACAGCCAAAGCGATTGCCAACCGTCTCGGGATCAAATTTTTAGATTCCGGTGCACTTTACAGAGCAATCACATATTTATGGTTGAAAAGCGGCAAGCCGGATAAAGCTGAATTCTTTGAAAATTTGTCGAATATTCAATTAGAAGCTGATTTTAAAGATCAGACATTTTATGTGCAAGCTGGAGGAGAAGATCTGACAGATAAAATTCGCACTAAGTATGTAGCAGATCAAGTCAGTGAAATTGCTTCTTATAAAATTGCAAGATCTTTTGTGAACAGTTTTATGCGGGATCTTGTAAAAAAAGATACTTACATCGCAGATGGAAGAGATCTTGGAACTGCAGTTTTTTCCGATGCAGATCTGAAATTTTATATGGATGCGTCATTGAAAGAACGTGCGAAACGCCGGTTTCTGGAAATGAAAAATTCAGACAGCTCTGTCACTCTTAAGGATGTGATGAAAAATTTGCGATCAAGGGATGAGAAAGATCAGAACCGTGATAACGATCCTTTGAAAAGAGCAGATGACGCAATTATAATTGATACGACAGGTAAATCATTTGAAGAACAGGTTAGTGAAATGATTTCGATTATTAACGAGAAGCTAAACTTAAATTAAAACATAAACTCTAATCCCATTTCGAAAGCCGAAATGTGGCTAATTTTTAACAGGTAGGTAAATGACTGAAGAAACTAAAAACGAAAACGTAAACGAAGAAGTTGAAACTGTATCTGAAGAGACAGAACAGGTGGAAACTGCTGAAGAAACAAAAGCAGAAGAGAGTAACGGCAAGGCAGAAGAAAAAGAACTGCCAACTTTTACCGGTGAAGTAGACGGTAAAACTTATACGCTCGATGAACTACAAGCCGCATCTGAAGATTATACAGATGAAGAGTTTCATGAGCTTGCAGGGATGTATGAAAATACACTCAGCGAAATTGAAGAAAAAGAGATTGTTACCGGTATTGTTGTTTCTGTTGACGAGAAATATGTAATTGTTGATATCGGATTTAAATCAGAAGGTATTGTACCCGCGAACGAATTTTCAAATAAAGTTCTTGAAAATCTGCAGCCGGGCGATGAAGTAGAAGTATTCCTGGACAGAGTTGAAGACCGAGAAGGCCAGCTGATTCTTTCCCGTAAGAAAGCAGATATACTTCAAGCCTGGGAAAACATTGAGAAAGCGCACGAAACCGGTGAAGTTATTGAAGGTTATATTCAGCGCAGAATTAAAGGTGGTATGGTTGTTGATATCTTCGGAATCGACGCATTCTTGCCGGGTTCACAAATTGATGTTCGTCCTGTTCGTGATTTTGACGCCTATGTTGGAAAGACCATGGAATTCCAGGTTGTAAAACTCAACATGCAGGCAGAAAACGTAGTTGTATCTCACAGAGCGCTTATTGAAAGCGATCTTGAAGATCAGCGTCAGGAAATTCTTGAAACAATCGAAGCCGGTCAGGTTCTCGAGGGAATTGTTAAGAATATTACTGATTTCGGTGTATTTATTGATCTTGGTGGTGTTGACGGTCTGTTGCACATTACCGATCTCTCATGGGGACGTGTTGAACATCCCGAAGAGATTGTAAGGCTGGATCAGCGAATGAACGTTGCTGTTATCGATTTCGACGAAGACTCCAAACGAGTTTCTCTGGGCCTGAAGCAACTGCAGCCGCATCCATGGGAAGACATCGATATCAAATATCCTGAAGGAATGCGAATTCAGGGTCGTGTCGTATCTATTGCTGATTACGGTGCATTTATTGAGCTGGAGAAAGGCGTTGAAGGGCTGATCCACATTAGTGAAATGAGCTGGACACAGCATATCAAGCATCCATCTCAGCTTGTACAGAAAGATGACATTATTGAGTGTGTTGTACTTAACATCAACGAAGATGAGAAGAAAATATCACTCGGTGTGAAGCAGCTCGAGAAAGATCCATGGGAAGACCTCGGAGAGAGATACCCAATCGGTTCTACCCACAAAGGTATTGTTCGAAACCTCACCAACTTTGGTGTGTTTATCGAACTCGAGCCGGGAATTGACGGATTGGTTCACGTTTCTGACCTGAGCTGGACTGAGAATGTTGAGCATCCGAATGAGGTTGTTGACAAAGGCGAGGAGCTGGAAGTTGTTATTCTGGCCATCGACTACGACAACAGAAGAATTACGCTGGGTCATAAGCAAGTCAAGGATAATCCTTGGGAGAAATATGCTGAGGAGTATGGTCTTGGTGCCAAAGTTGAAGGTGAAGTTTCCAAGATTACCGACAAAGGCATGTTCATCAAACTTCCTTTGGGAGTGGATGCATTTCTGCCGGGCGATAAGCTTACAGAGCCTGTTGAAGATCTCAATGAGTCATTCAACGAGGGAGATAAGATCGAAGGTTTTGTTATTGAGTTCGACGAACCAAGCAAAACTATTGAAATCTCTCAGGAAAAAGAAGAAGTTAAGAAGTCGAAATCTAAAGCTAAGAAGCAGCCCAAGAAGAGCGATGGTGTTGAAACCGGAACTCCAACTTTAGGTGAAGTTTCAGGACTAGCTGACAAGCTGAAAGAGAAAGAAGAGAACGATAAGAAGGAATAAGTATCTCAGATTTCGTAAAATTTAAAAAAGGCTTTTGGATTAATTTTCAGAAGCCTTTTTTTATGTAATTATTTAAAAAACAAATAATTACACAGGGAGTAGTAGTATAATGCAATAAATAAAATAGAGTAAGGGAATTACTCCATGTAAAAGAAAATAGTGTTCTCGTTTGGATTCGAGCTGCTGCGGATTTTGGTGTTATGTTCTTTGTTATAAGCGTAGGCGATGTTTCGTATAGAATTGAGCTCTTTCTTATCTGAAAATTTCACCCTCAGAGCTTCGCCCCCGGACTTGAGATGCCCAATTGCGTCTTTTACTTTATCATATTTGGATTTACTCTTACGAGAAACACGGACTTTTGAGCGAGGTACTATTTTGACTTTCATAATCTTGATTGTGATTTATGTAAATAAAAAATGTACTTAAATGCCTTATAAGTAATTGCATACTTATTGTTTTTTACTTTCGGCAATGTACAGTTACAGTCAGCCATAAATTCTCCATAAAAATCTGTAACAGAATCTTAGAAAATTCAGAATAACTCTTTATACGAACACAATTATAAGTAAAAAGAATATATAGAAATTTGATAAATCAAAAATAGAAACCATAAATAATCATTTTTGCCGATCGTTTATGGTACCTGAATAGTCATTAATATTTTTTCGACGATATCTTCAGGTGTAATCTCTTCTGCTTCAGCCTCAAATGTTGGAATAATTCGATGTCTCAGGATGTCCATTGCGATAGTGCGAACATCATCAGGTGTAACATAGGCTCTGTGTTCCATAAATGCGTGAGCTCTCGAAGCCAGGTTCAGATTGATGGAAGCACGAGGAGAGGCACCAAAATCGATAAGCTCTTTCAGATCCGTTAAATTATATTTTTCAGGATATCGGGTGGCGAAGATCAAGTCGATAATATACTTTTCAACTTTTTCATCTACATAAATTTCGTTGATAACGGAGCGCGCCTCAAGAATTTTTATTGCGTTTGTAACCGGACGCAGCTGAGGTTTGTCGCCTGTTTTTGCCATCCTTCTCATAATTTCAAGTTCCTCTGCTTCTGTAGGATAGCCAATCTTCAGTTTTAACATAAACCGATCTACCTGAGCTTCGGGAAGAGTGTAGGTCCCTTCTTGTTCAACCGGGTTCTGAGTAGCTAAAACCAAAAATGGTTTATCGAGAGGAAACGTGGTTTCACTGATCGTTACCTGTTTTTCCTGCATGGCTTCTAAAAGGGCACTCTGAACTTTCGCCGGGGAGCGGTTGATCTCATCGGCTAATACGATATTTGCAAATATTGGACCTTTCTTGACATTAAATTCGGACTCCTTTTGGTTATAAATCAAAGTACCAATCAGGTCTGCCGGGAGAAGATCCGGAGTAAATTGAATTCGTTGAAATTTTGTATCAATAACCTTGGCGAGAGAAGATACCGTTAATGTTTTTGCGAGCCCCGGCACACCTTCGAGCAGAACATGTCCGTCGGCAAGTAAACCGATTAAAAGACGGTCGATCATATATTTTTGGCCAACAATTACCTTCTCAAGTTCTGAGTAGATATCGTCAATGAATACGCTGTGCTTCTCAATTTTTTCGCCAAGCGCCTGCATGTCAATTTCCATATTCATTTTACAATTGGATTAAAATATTGATGTTCAAATTGGTATCTTTGGAGCTTCCAAACGGCCTGTAAAGAACGAATAAATACATTTAGCTGCAAAATCATTCGCAGCAACCGGAATGGCCGGCACAAAATATCATTTTAAATAAAAAATAAGAACTAATAGCGAATGGATTTATTACAAGCTATTCTTTTAGGCCTTCTTCAAGGGATAACAGAATTTCTACCCGTAAGCAGTTCGGGGCATCTGGCTTTGGCAAGGGCTTTTTTTGGTAACGACATTATGCCGGGCATTACGTTCGAGATCGTTGTTCATTTCGGATCTTTCTGTAGTATATCTGTTTACTACCGCAAAAAACTTTTTGCAATTATTTCGGATATTCTGAAAAGCTTTTCGCCACAGGGAATTCGGGAAAAGCGTTACATAACGGATGAGAATACCCGTTTTTCGTATATTATTTTACTTAGCATGATTCCGGCAGTCATTATTGGTTTTACTTTGAAAGATCCTGTTGAAGGGCTTTTTCTAAATCCATTTTTTGTTTCAATGATGCTAATTGTTACGGGAACACTTCTTTTCTCTACTCGATTTATAGGAAATCCTGAGAAAGAGGTAACCGTCGGGAAAGGATTTATTATGGGCATAGCACAGTCGCTCGCAATTCTACCCGGAATAAGCCGTTCAGGTTCAACTATTTCTGTAGGTCTTTTTTCAGGAATTAACCGGGAAAGTGTGGCGAACTTCTCATTTTTGATGGTTTTACCGGTACTGGCCGGAGCGATGCTTCTTGAGATTATAGAAATTATGGAAAATGGAATAGAGGTAGCGGCAGTAATCTCTTTAATAGCAGGGTTTTTGACTTCTTTTATCTCAGGTTATTTCGCTCTCAAATACTTAATTATTTTACTTAAAAAGGAAAAATTCCACTATTTTGCGTATTACTGTTGGGGACTGGGAATATTCGGAATTATATTCTTCTTCTAAATTAAAAAGTGACTCATTGCGGTTGATGCCATTTTTAAATTTGGCTACCTTTGAACCGTAAAAAGAAAAGCATAGAATGGAAATATATTTATTTGTACTACTTGCTGTTATAGCTATTGCTTCAGCACTGGGGATGGTTTTAAACAGAAGCACTGTTAATAGTGCTCTCATGTTGGTGATCAATCTGGTGACTTTATCCGGAATTTATTTGTTGTTAAACGCTCAATTCCTGGCGCTGATACAAATTTTGGTTTACGCAGGAGCCATTATGGTTCTCTTTCTATTTGTAATCATGTTGCTGAATGTGGATGACGAAAAGAGCCTTTTCTCAAAATTCAGGTTAAAATATTTTCTCTCATTTCTTCTTGGGAGTGTAATCTTCGCTCAAATTCTGTATAGCATTGGAGGAGTAACAGACATGTTACCACAAATCTCTTCCGATATGCTGCAAATTGGTACAGTTGAAGCCGTAGGGGATGTTCTTTATACAGAATATCTATTTACATTTGAGATGACAGCGATACTTTTAACAGCTGCTGTTGTAGGTGCACTTATGATTGCACAATATCAAGTTAAAAAAGATGAGGATTCTGACGTATGATAGGTATTGACTGGTATCTGGCGCTAAGTGCTATCCTTTTTACCATTGGTGCAATTGGTGTTTTAATTCGGCGAAATGCAATTGTTGTATTTATGTGCATTGAAATGATGTTGAATGCCGTAAATTTGACGCTCATTTCATTTAGTGCATTTCATGGTGATATTGCCGGGCAAATACTTGTATTCTTTTCTCTCTCCGTTGCAGCTGCTGAAGCTGTAGTGGGTCTGGCAATTATTATTGCAATTTTTAGAAATAACCTGTCTGTAGACATTACGCAGGTTAACCTGTTGCGCTGGTAAATAGCTAAGATTTTGTTCAAATGAAATTGAAAGCCTTCCTCTGCCGGGGAAGGCTTTTTTGCTTTAAGGGTTTTCCCTTCAAATTAGATAAAGCAGTATTAAAACCCATTCTAGCAAGGAAAAGGAAGTTCAATCTACTATTCCAGTTGATATTTGTTCAGAAATCGAATAATGAATAAAAAATATTTTCTTCTATAGTTGAGATTATCACGAAATATTTCCTTGAGAATCAGACATGACGAATTAATTCTTTAACTGACTTTCTGTTATGGTGTTTAGCCTTTCGAATAGATTTTTCAAAAAAATCTGAATTTTGATTAGGGGAACTTCCGCTTTCATCTGTACTACCAACAGAACAACATCCCCCATAATCAAATAACCAATTCATGAAGAATTCAATATTTAAGTTATTCAGTATTATTTTGGCCGTCGGTGTGATTGCTGCTGGCTGTGATTTAACCGAATCATCTGTGGATGGATCGTCAGACGTTCAGGTACAGATGGCAGTCAATACCGCACCTGCTGCAAAAGCGATGCAAACGAGCAATAATGAACATACAAACACTCTTGAAATTCAGGAAGTGAAGATATTCATCGAAGAGATGGAGCTCGAAAGTGTTAATGATGATTCATCAGATTTCGAAATCGAATACTTTATTGCGGATCTTCCACTAGACGGTTCTCCATTGGTCATTACCGAGAAACAGATACCTGCAGGGCTCTATGACGAGTTTGAACTCGAAATCGAAAAACCTGACGATGATGATGCAGAAGTCAATGATACCGATTTCCGTGATGAAACAGGAAGTTACTCACTGGTTGTAAAAGGCCTCTTTAATGGAGAAGAATTTACATTCAGAAGCAGCGAGGATTTTGAAATTGAAATGGATCTTAATCCACCACTTGAAGTTACAGAAACAGAGAGTTCAACATTGGTTGTTTCAGTAGATGTGAACTCATGGTTCAAAGACAGTAACGGAGAGTATCTTGATCCCAAAGATTTCGCCAATACCGAAAGAATAAACGAAACCATTGAACAATCTTTTGAAGGTTTTGAAGATGATGACGATGACGACGACGATGATGATGACAATGACGATGATTAATTTTTCTTAAAAGTTCCCTATACCCCATAAGCCCTGTCGCAGACCGCACAGGGCTTTTCTTTGTTTTACTACATATAGCCCGATTGTCTTTTCTTTTCCCTTTGAATTAGTGAATTTATTATGCCGTAGAACTTTATTGGGATTATAATCTGATTATATATCCGGATTCAGTAGTGTCCGGTTAAAAGTCAAAGAGCCCCAATTGGTTACAATTTAGGGTCTCTAACTTTGTGAGTGATTGTTCGGAAAATAGCTGTTTAAGTGTCATACGCTTCAATATGGCCACACTCAGAACTTGCATCATCGTGTGTAAAGTAACGTTAAATTGATTGGTTTTATGGCATATTATCATGATCAAATAGGTGCAGATGGCTGTCCATTTTTGTGTTTTTACGGCATTGATGCTTTGCCCATAGAACGCTTTTATTCTCAGGTTTTGTTTGATCCATTTGAAGAACAACTCAATTTGCCAGCGGCTTTTGTAATAGTCGGCAATCTGTTGGGCATCACATTTGGTGATGTTGGTCAACAGAACGATATCCTGATAGTTTTCTTTGTCAATCAAGCGAACACGCCGCAACGATTCCGGATAACGATGCTTGGTCTTATTGCCTGTCAACCGGATGATTTGGTCACATTGCAACCCGGACGAAGAGTCGACCGGCGTGGAGGATTTACGATAGAACTGCAGATTCTTTCTGGCTCTGATAACAAAGCGACCGCCCTGGCTGTGCAGATGATACAGCCGCTCGAAATCCAGATACCCTCGGCCCATAATGTAGATACTTCCTGCCAGAATCGGGATCATGTCCAGGATGTTTACATCATGCATTTTGCCATCGGAAATATGGATAAATGTGGGGATAGAGCCTTCCAGGTCCATCATTGTGTGAAGTTTGATGGCCGCTTTGTATTCTCTGAACTCGGCCCACTGGAACAGAGACAGACACAAGTCGATGGTCGAGGAATCCAGGATTTTAATCGATTCGGTGAGCTGGTCTTTGCCATAGAGTTTTTGGGCATGAGCGATCAGTACGAAGGCCAGATCCTGATACATTTCCCATGGACGGGAACCATTGGCATCCGAGAGTGTACTCAGGGGTACGCTATGCTTGATGCCCATGTGGTATCGGCGGGTACCGAGTGCGTTAAGGGTGGAGGTCAGGTCCCGAAGGCTGTCACGAAAGGTGAGTTGCCCAAAGCACATGCAAAGGAATTGATCCCAGCATTTGAATTGCCGTACACGGTAATCTCCTTTGTGGTGGGTAACAATCTTTCGAAATTCGTATTTGGGAATAATATCCATAAGTTGAGAAAAAATGATCCGGCCAGAGTTCATAAAAAGGTATATGATTTAGACAATTGACTAAGTTGAACACTGGCAAACTACAAGTTCAAATCGATAAAAAAATAAACAACACTTAAATCACTGGCTAGTAATTAGTTAAAAGAAATATTGAATTGCTAAACCGGACACTACTGATCCGGATTAATAAAAACGGCTACCACCAAAAGAGGATATTTGTTAAAAGATTACAGGAAGCTGTTGCTAAGCTTTTTCTTGAGGCGAATAATTTTCATGCTCTGGACCTTTGGGTAGATTATTTTTTAAAAAAACTGAATAATGATTAGGGGATACTCCCGCCTTCATCTGTACTACCAACAGAACAACATCCCCCATAATCAAATACCCAAGTCATGAAGAATTCAATTTTTAAACTTTTTAATGTAATTCTGGTCATAGGCGTTCTGGCTGTTGGCTGTGATTTAACCGAATCAACTGTTGATGAACCGTCAGACGTTCAGGTACAGATGAAGGTCAACGCAGGTCCCGTTGCCGAAGCTATGTTTACTAGCAACAACGAACATACTAATACACTGGAAATCCAGGAAGTGAAGATGTTTATCGAGAAGATGGAGCTCGAAAGTATTACTGATGATTCATCAGACTTTGAGATCGAAAACTTCATCGCTGATCTTCCATTAGACGGTTCACCATTGGTTATTACAGAGAAACAGATTCCTGCAGGACTCTATGATGAGTTTGAACTCGAAATCGAAAAGCCTGATGACGATGATGTACAAGTAAACGATCCCGATTTCCGTGATGAGACAGGAAGTTACTCAATGGTTGTAAAAGGCCTCTTTAACGGAGAAGAGTTTACATTCAGAAGCAGTGAAGATTTTGAAATTGAAATGGATCTGAATCCCCCTCTTGAAGTAACAGAAACGGAGAGTTCAACATTGGTTATATCAATTGATGTGGACAGCTGGTTTACCGGTTCTAATGGTGAAACACTGGATCCTAAAGAATTCAAAAATAATGAGATAATCAATGATAATATAGAGAACTCGTTCGATGGGTTTGAAGATGATTATGACGATGATTCCGAAGAGTACGATTTTGAAGGCTACGTAGAGTCAGTGAACCTCACAGAGCAAACTTTTACCCTGGCCAGCGGAATGGCGCTGCATGTGAACAGCGAGACCAAGTTT
>NZ_JAWLDW010000175.1:0-4105 GCF_041686455.1 Rhodohalobacter sp. | reverse complement strand
ACGGCACTCATATTATTACCGGACGGCTTCGCCCGTTAAACTCCATCCGTTATACCGTAAAAACCAATTTTAATCATCTACAGCTATGGTCGCTAATAAAGGGAATCGTTCGGATATAAAAATTAATGAAAACTCAATGGTTGCTGAAATTACAATGGTTTCACGACTTTTGACTGCATTATATGCAATCGTTCTTGGAATTGTCCTCGTTCAGGTTTTCTATTTTTTCACAGGCTCAGGATCAGTTGTCGTTTTGTTTAACAATGTACTCTTTCTCACTTTCCTGGGGGTCTGTTCAATTCTTGGATGGATTGTGGGTGATAACTTCATTTTTTGGCTTAAAGATGAGATTGGGAACTGGAAGTTTTGGTGATTTACTTTGGCAGGTTAACGGTGGTTGATTAATAATTATCAGATTTGTTCGTTTTTCAATAGATTAGCATATAAACTCAATTTTCAAGATTATGATCACTGATTTTAAAGAGATAGAACATTCAGCCCTCGAACTGGATAAGAAGCGACGGGCGGAACTTGCCAAACGGCTTATCAAGAGTCTGGATGAAGAAATCGATTCTGATATTGAGCAGGCATGGATTGATGAAGTAGCTCGCAGAAAAGAAGAAATCAAATCAGGCAAGGTATCCCCTCTGTCGGGAGAAGAAGTTCATAAAGAGGCCAGAAAAATCCTTAAAAAGTGACTTTTCAATATCACCCGAAAGCGGCCAAAGAATTAACCAGTTCCATTGAATATTATGAGGATAAGTCTAAGGGGCTGGGCGAAGAGTTTCTTGATGAAGTCGAAGCTGCTATTTCACTTATACTTACTCACCCAAAAACAGGTTCATTAATTACTAAAGAGGACCGTAGAATTTTGTTAAACAGATTTCCTTACGGTCTTATTTATGATGTCTCAAATGAAATAATCACTATTAATGCTGTGATGCATTTGAGTCGTAGGCCCAAATATTGGAAGTCGAGAAAGTAGCTTACGGTATAACCAGCAATTTCTGCTGACGGGATAATGTTGGTTGCCCGGCTTTTGAGTTAGTAGCCCCGCAGCAGAATTGCCAAACCGTTATGGCCCGGTGAGTAAATATTTAGAAGCCTAAATCACAAAAGACAGAATTTACAAGATTTAAAATTCTGACCTTGAAATACTATCCCGGTCTCATATTTTAAGTTACAAGGTCTATTTGTTTTTGATACTTAATCAAAAATATTTGTGATATGCATGTAATTAACAATTTTAGGAAAACTTTTGCACATCTGTTCATTTGGAGCCTGATTTTTTTCCTGTTTGGCTGTGAAGATTTACAGCTTACACCGGATGAAGAACGGGCACTTTCAGAAGATTTACAGGTAACTGCTGAGAATATTGTAGACCACGAAGGAAGTCGATTAATTCGACCTTTTGAACGCCCATTTATAGAATTGTCTGAGAGAATACCAGAGTTTGCCGGCTTTTGGATAGATGATGGCAACCTTGTTCTTCACCTAACAAGTACTGAAGAGGCGCAACAACACATGCAATCCGTTGTCAACTATCTGAATGAAATAAAAGAATACATGGAATTTGATGCATCGAGAGCTGTTGCCAATGAGGTAGAGTATAGTTTTGAAGAGCTTCGAAACTGGCGCGATATGTTGTTTAGCCCTGTGTTCAGCTTGGATGGTGTGGTTATGCTCGCCCTTTCTGAAAAAATGAACCAAATACGTATTGGTGTTGAAAACGAAAGGTACATAGAAAACGTACATAAAATTGTTGAAGTCCTTGAGATACCGCTCGAGGCGATGCATATTGAGATCAGGCAAAGGCCGAATCTTTCTCAAAATATACAAGAAGATTCAATTCGCCCGATTTTAGGGGGGGACCGGTATAAGTCCTCCGGGAGCTGATCAGGGAGATACCTATAATTGTACGATGACTTTCAGTTTTGATTGGGGTGAAGATCGCGCATGGTTAACAAATAGCCATTGTACGGAATTGGGTTGGGAGGTAAATTTCGATGAAGAATTTTATCAGCCGAATGCCCAGGAAAACCAGCAAATCATAGGAAATGAGGTTTTCGACCCATTCGGCTGTAACTGTACAGTGGATGGCCAACAGCGCGATTGCAGATTTAGTGATGCTGCGGTTATTGAGATTCCTGATGGTGTGAATAGAAATAAAGGGATTTTCGCTCGTACCGAATACTATGGAGAAAACTGGAGTTCTGGATCATTGGAAATGACCAATGAATTCAAAATTCGTGATTATACAGATGGTTCGTTTACTGGAAATGAAGTACATAAAGTAGGAGCTACGTCGGGTTGGACAAAAGGTGAAGTCAAGGAAACCTGTGTGGACATTCCTCTATTAAATCGCCCTGAGTTTGCTTCGAATGATGTAGTACTTCTCTGTCAGCATATAGCCTCAGGGATGCGATCCGATCCAGGCGACAGCGGCTCTCCGGTATTTCGTAGAAATATGGCGTGGCAAGATCCAAACGAGGCAGCTTTGGTGGGTGTTTTGTGGGGAACTCTACCAAGTGAGGAAGAGACCTATTACAGTCCTATGGATGGTGTATTGGAAGATTTGGAAATAGAAGGTCATGAATTCAACATTCTGGATTATGCTCCAAGACCCTATTTAGGCCACAGTATAAACTGGAGTGCAGGGTGCGATCCGAATGCTCATCCCCGCATTTTTTGGGATGAAATAGACGAGGTAAATGAATATGAAATCCAGCGCACATCGGATGGTGGGATTTCCTGGGTTCATGTTGATTTTATTACACATTCGGACTATACAGATTTCAATATTTGCGAAGATATGATGGCCCTGGATTCCGATGGGGATGATTATGAGGTAATGCACTCCTATCGGGTACGTTCTCTTAGTGATGACGGAGTTTCAAGCTGGAGTGATATCGTACATTTTGGAAATGACGAGTCTGATGAAAATGGTGAGAATGGCATGTAATGCAGTGAGTTTTTTAAAGAATCGAGAACAAAATTTTAATAGTCTCAACTATGTTAAACATTCAAAACGTTTCATATCCAGCAATAATAGGAATACTTTTGGCGGGATTATTTGCAGTAATTGGATGCGATCTACTCGTGAATTCCGATAACAACAATCATCCCGATTGGCTGACAGGATCGGCAGACATTCCCGAAGGTATTGAGTTTACACTGGATGCTCCGGCCAAGGTTCAGGTTGGTGAACCAGTTCCCATAAAACTGACGTTCCGGAACATCACAGGTCATGATGTGGACCTGTTTTTCGGTCATTCATTTAAGGAGGGATTTGATACGCCGCGCAGAAAAAATTTTGCAGTTGGTGACGCTGATAGCGGCGAACTCGTTTGGTCATTAAACCTCTTGGGTACAGTTGTTTTGGGGTATAGGGGCCCCGTCTTAACACTTGAGGCTGGTCAAGAAATCACCTACCAGGAAAAGTGGGATCAGGATTTTGGTAAGTATGATGATAAGTATTCATCAGGAGATCCTACTCCTAAAAGAGATGAGGAAAAATTGGTGAACAGGTGCCTCCTGGAACATACAAAGTGTATGGTTTTCTCTACTTTGGTATCAAAGACGCTGGAAACACACAAGATTATTATACCCAGCCGCATATAGTTACTATTGTAGAATAAGAGAGATTGATTGTAGCAATATCAAACATTTGTCAAAACTTACCCCACAATAGAGTAAAAAAATACACGATGATGATATAAGTCAGGCTCGGTAGATTTAAATGCTTCAAAAATATAATTGTGTATGTACCTTGTGTATCATCTATTATAATCCTTACAGTACATGTTCGACCATAATCGAGTAGACGGCCGTGAGCAATTAAGCTCACGGTGCGCCTCTCACACCACCGTACGTACGGGTCGCGTATACGGCGGTTTGCTACGTTGACCTGATTTGGTGATAGAGTTCCAACATTGCGATATAGCCCCGTTTCTTCAATCTAGCTAAGGTGATGGTCGTTTTGAGGATGGGGCTTTGAGCGACTCGCCAGCCTCCCACCCCGACAGCTGTCGGGGCTCCATGCAAGGGGTCTTCCGGGGGCACACCAAGACGCATCAGGTTTTTCCGTTTGCGTTCCGGTTTCTTC
>NZ_JAWLDW010000174.1:0-4184 GCF_041686455.1 Rhodohalobacter sp. | reverse complement strand
ACATTATCAAGTGTATAATCCTGAAAACCGCCTTTATCCTGGGCGTTTTTTTGTCTCCAAATCTTCAGGTTTATTTTCATTGTACTCATATCAAATCCTGTTATTTGTAACTTCTTTGTTTCAATTCCACAAATTCGAACTCAAGGTCTTCCTTGTGGCGTTTGGTTTCGAGTTTGCCGTTGACGCCCAGATACTCCCATGCCGAAACGAATGCATAATCTTCATCATTCCGGAGGGCTTCTCCTTCTTCGGTTTGATATTCATCTCTGAGGTGGCAACCGCAGGACTCATCTCTGTCCAGTGCATCAAGAGCCATCAGCTCAGCCAGTTCAAAGAAATCGGCAATACGGGCCGCAAATTCCAAATACTTGTTATAGTAGTTGGACTCGCCCGGAACCCGAACGTTTTTCCAGAAATCTTCGCGAAGTGCACGAATCTCCTCAATGGCCGATTCAAGTCCCTCCTGGCTTCTGGAGATTCCAACTTTATCCCACATGATCTTGCCCAGCTCACGATGGAACTCAATCAGTGACTTATCCCCTTTCACGGCAAGCAGCTTATCAAGCTGATCCTGAGACGCTTTTGCGGCTTCATCAAACGCTTCGTGATGTGTGGATACGTCTTCCAGATCTTCACCCGCAATGTAGTTTCCTACAGTGTAAGGGATGATAAAGTATCCGTCGGAAAGACCCTGCATCAGAGCACTTGCACCCAGTCGGTTTGCACCGTGATCGGAGAAGTTCGCCTCTCCGGCCACAAACAGTCCCGGAATATTGCTCATCAGGTTATAGTCAACCCAGAGACCGCCCATTGTGTAGTGAACGGCAGGGAAAATTCTCATTGGTGTTTCATACGGGTTTTCGTCCGTGATATTTTCGTACATATCAAAGAGGTTACCGTATCGTGCAGCGATGGCCTCTTTACTGTCGCGTTTAATCG
This sequence comes from Rhodohalobacter sp., assembly GCF_041686455.1. Lineage (NCBI taxonomy): Bacteria > Pseudomonadati > Balneolota > Balneolia > Balneolales > Balneolaceae > Rhodohalobacter > Rhodohalobacter sp. The sequence continues at coordinate 3,245 of NZ_JAWLDW010000174.1, read as the reverse complement.
CATCGCGGAAATCGAGGTAAACTGCTAGTCCGGTGTCTCCCACTCCAAGGCCTTCGTCGGTTACCATCTTCGCATTTCTGGAAGCCACATCACGCGGCACCAGGTTACCGAAACTTGGATATCGCTCCTCGAGATAGTAGTACCGCTCCTCTTCAGGAATATCGTTTGGAGCACGATCATCTCCTTTCTTGCGTGGAACCCATACGCGACCGTCATTCCGCAAACTTTCACTCATCAGTGTCAGTTTGGACTGATAGTCGCCGGAAACCGGAATGCAGGTTGGGTGAATCTGCACATAGCAGGGATTCGCAAAAGCAGCTCCCCGTTTATGACATCTCCACGCTGCGGTTACGTTTGAATTTTTTGCGTTTGTGGAGAGGTAGAATACGTTTCCGTATCCGCCGGTGCAGAGAACCACGGCATCCGCTTCCCACTTCTGAATGGTTCCATTTACAAGATCACGGGTAATGATACCGCGTGCCTTTCCGTCAACCACTACCAAATCCAGCATCTCCTGACGAGGGTTGTCCTTAATTTTTCCGGTGTGAACCTGGCGCATCATCGCCTGGTAAGCACCCAGCAGCAGTTGTTGTCCGGTCTGTCCGCGGGAGTAAAATGTTCGCGAAACCTGGGCTCCACCGAATGATCGGTTATCGAGCAGCCCGCCGTAATCACGGCCAAACGGAACACCCTGGGCTACCGCCTGGTCAATAATATTATTCGAGTTTTGAGCCAAACGGTAAACGTTAGACTCACGGCTTCGATAGTCACCGCCTTTAATGGTATCGTAAAACAGTCGCCATACACTGTCGCCGTCATTTTGATAATTCTTCGCCGCATTGATACCGCCCTGAGCCGCAATACTGTGCGCCCGGCGTGCGGAGTCTTGTATACAGAACGTCTGGACATTATAGCCTAGTTCTGCAAGGCTGGCTGCAGCAGAAGCGCCTGCAAGTCCTGTACCCACAACAATGATGTTGTGTTTACGCTTGTTGTTTGGGGAAACCAGTTTGATATCCTCTAAATGCTGTTCCCACTTATCTTCCAGTGGTCCTGAAGGTACTTTTGGATCTAATTTCATAATGGTATAGGTAGATTTACAAAATGATTATTGGCATTGGATAAGTGCTGCTTCACAGCCGCCGCCGAAGTAGATATAGATCGGGATAAACAGAAAGCCAACGGCAAACACGACTGCAAAAATTCCGCCTAATGTGTAGACAATAGCTGACGTTTTTTTGCTCTTCATACCGAGAGATGTAAAGGCACTCCAGATCCCGTGCCCCAAGTGTGTTCCGAGAAGCAACATAACGAATGCATACCCGAACGAGTATACTGCGCTGCTTTGGAAGGTGTCAATAACCAGCGTTTTAATATCGTGCGTTTCCTGGCCGTCAATCACTACGGTGCCGGTTTCGCCCAATGCAAATGTGTTAACGTGGATGACCACAAAGATCAGGAGTACAACACCTGTAAAGGCCATGCTTCTCGAACTGAGACTCTGTTTGCTGGGTCCGCCTTTACTGCTGTAAACCTCGTATTTGTTTGGTCGCGCCTTTCTCTTTTTGAACCAGATGGAAATTCCAATCCAGGCGTGAATCACAAAAACTGCCAGCAGCCCGATTCTTGCAATCCAAAGCAGAGGCCCTAAATTATGAAGAGTCATCGAGTAGCGGTTCATCGCATCTGCTTCGCCGAATATGGCCAGGTTTCCGCCAAGGTGAAATATGATAAACAAGACGAGGAAAATGCCGGTCAGTCCGGTCAATATTTTTCGCCCAACCTGTGACGTCGCTGCTTGTAATAGATTTGGCATACTGTAGATATTATTATTAATGTGATCAGATAGATGAATTGAATTTTCCTAAACTAACAATCATCTATATTTTTCTGTTCCAAAATTCATCTATTAAAAGTCGCCCCTTTTGATATAAAAGGCAAGGTTGAAGCCCTTTCAATTCATAGAAACGGCTTATTAAGAAAAGGTCTAAATTGGATATTAACCTCTCATTCTAGCAAATCAATTTCTTGTATACAGTTATTAAACTATTTAAAAGCGATTATCGCGTAAAAGGGTCCAAATTTCTGGGATATTTACACCCGGCAGAAAGTAAAACGGAAGCGGATGATTTCCTTGAAACTGTAAAAAATGAGCACCCGACAGCAACGCATCACTGCTATGCGTGGAGAGTAAATCCCAATAAAATTGAGGAATTCGACCAGGATGACGGTGAACCGGGCGGCACTGCCGGACTTCCCATCCTCAACGCGTTGAAATCGGCCGATTTGGTGAACTGCATTATGGTGTCTGTGCGCTATTACGGCGGGACCAAACTGGGGAAATCGGGTCTGATTGACGCCTACGGAGAATCAGCCCAACAATGCATCGAGCATGCCGTTTTGAAAGAGGTTATCCCGATTCAAACCTACCGGATCATTTATCAATACACTCACCAGGGAATCATTGATAAGCTTAAAAATGATTTTTCGATGATTGAACTAAACTCTGAGTACATGGAAAATGTATCCCTGAAGATTGGAATTCCTAAAACGGAGGCCGAAAGATTTGAAGGCAAACTCAGTTCACATCTCCATCTTTTTGATGATTTTAAAGAGTGCGGGGAATCCTATCACATCAAAAAAATTAGAAGCTGAAAATAAACCATTAGCTTGTTACCTTAAAAACAAAAACTTATGAAAATTTATACGAAGAAAGGCGACCAGGGATATACCTCCCTTTTCGGTGGCGCGAGTGTTGAAAAGAACAGCCTGCGAATCCACGCTTACGGTACCGTAGACGAACTGAATTCCATAATCGGCATGGTTTTGACTCACACCCTGAGTGAGAAGGGGAAAAACATGCTGAATGAGATTCAGTCCCAGCTTTTTGTGCTCGGAGCAGATCTAGCTACTCTGCACACAAAGGAATCAAAGATTGAGCGTGTTGGCAGCAAGGATATTGAAAAGCTTGAAAACTGGATCGATGAACTGGAGGAAGATCTCCCGGCTCTTACAAGCTTTATCCTTCCCGGCGGGTCACCGGCCGGAGCAACGCTGCACATGGCACGAACCGTATGCCGGCGAGCTGAGCGTAACACGGTAGCTCTGAAACAGAACGATCCCATTTCAGCCGAAACCGTCATTTATCTGAATCGGCTTTCCGATCTGCTCTTTGTTCTGGCAAGATTCGAAAACAGACAAGCCGGTGAGCCGGAAACACCCTGGCAGCCAAGAAAAAAACAGTA
>NZ_JAWLDW010000173.1:0-4191 GCF_041686455.1 Rhodohalobacter sp. | reverse complement strand
CCTGGTTCGCGAACTACGGGATTTGCAATTCTTGAAGAGGAGAATGGAAAATACCGTGCGGATATTTGTGATGTGATACGAATGGCTAAAATGGACGATCATAACGATCGCCTTCAGTTTATTTTTGATGAGATCACCAAATTGGTCAAGGAGCACAAACCCACCCAGTGTGCCATAGAAACCCCGGTTTACGGAGTGGATCCTTTAGCGATGCTAAAATTAGGACGGGCTCAGGCAGCCGCAATTCTTGCCATCACCAATCAAAAGATTCCTGTTACTGAATACTACCCCAAAGCGGTGAAAAAAGCGATCACCGGTAATGGAAATGCAAGTAAAGAGCAGGTTGCATTTATGCTGGAGCGGATGATGACATTACCCGATAAAAAACTTAAAGATGATGCTACGGACGCTCTTGCTGTTGCCTGGTGCCATCACACAAAAACCGGACATTTGCCTACCGGTCAGATGAAGAAAAAAATGCATCAAAACAATACTAAGAACAGCTGGTCAGCTTTTGTTGATGCCAATCCGGATCGTGTAAAAAAGCACTAATCTCTACCAACTAAACCTCAAAGAATAAAGAACACTATGATCGCCTTTCTGAACGGAAATTTACACAGTAAATCGGAAGAAGATTGCATTATTGATGTTCAGGGAGTGGGTTATCGTGTTGAGATATCCAATCAAACTCTGCAAACACTGCCTGAGACCGGAAAGGAGATCAGGATTATGATCTATCACCACATCACCGATAACGATCAAAGGCTGTTTGGTTTTGCGTCATCCAAGGAAAAAAATCTTTTTGAGCGACTTATTACTGTAAAAGGGATTGGCCCAAAACTGGGACTCACTATTTTATCGGGAATGCCGGCTGCCAATTTGATGGAGGCCATTGTTACGCAAAATACGGCTGCACTCTCAAATATTTCCGGTATAGGCAAGAAAACGGCAGAGCGAATGTGTCTTGAGTTGAAAGATAAACTGTTTGACGAAACCCAGCCTTCTGTTGCAACCGGTTCAACAGAGCAGCGAAGTAAACATGAAGAGGCCGTTTCTGCTCTTGAAGCGCTTGGTTTCAAAAAAAGAGATGCTGAACAGTCGGTTCAAAAAATTGCTGCGACCCATCCAAAATTTTCGGTTTCCGATATCGTGAAGAGTGCACTAAGCTCCATGAATAGATAATATTAACTTAACACAGGATGGTTACTTTGAATCAAGCTTCACTCTGTTATGTGGAGGCTGAATCGAAATTAAAGCCAAGTTGATTTGTCAAAACAAACTATTCTCGTTGTTGATGATGAACAGGACCTGCTCGACCTGATTGAGTACAATCTCAAAAAAGAGGGATACAATGTACTGAAAGCCGAAAATGGCATTCAGGGATTGGAAATGGCAAAAGAGCATAAGCCAAATCTTGTATTGCTGGATATTATGATGCCTAAACTGGACGGAATCCAGGTTTGTGAAAAAATGAGGGCGAATCCCGACCTAAAGCCAATCCCGGTTATTTTTCTGACGGCCAGAAGTGACGAGAAAACAGAAGTGGAAGGCCTGGATATTGGAGCAGATGATTTTATTACCAAGCCGATCAGTACAACAAAATTACTATCCAGAATTAAAGCCGTACTTCGAAGGTATGACGACACCGAAGAAGAAGTAAACCGATTGGTTGTACACGACCTAGAAATTGATAAAGATCGCTATATCGTTACAAGAGGTGAGGAAGAGTTTCAGCTTCCCCGGAAAGAGTTTGAACTGCTCTACTACCTCGCCAGCCGAAAAGGTAAGGTTCGCGACAGGCAAACACTATTAAATAAGGTTTGGGGAGACAATATTTACGTGGTTGATCGTACCGTGGATGTGCATGTGAGAAAAATTCGGGAAAAGCTGGGCGATCACTATATTGAAACCGTGAAAGGTGTCGGTTACCGTTTTAAAGAATAAATAGCTGCATTTTTGAGGAAAAACTTATTTTCTGCCATATCCCTGCGCACAGCGAGTATATCATCGCTGGTTATAGCCCCGACTATTTCAATTCTGATGTGGTATATATCCGGGTTGGGATCATTTGAAGCACTTCTTCTTTTTGTACTTCTCTTCGCAATAGTTTTTACAATTACCTACTCTGTATCAGCATATCTGCATAATTCCAGGCTGAATAAAATGACTCGCATCATAAAGAATGTCTCTAATAAGCAGTTTGAGGATTACGATGATATAGTTGTTGAAAATAATGACGAATTGGACGAGCTGATAAGGCAATCGATTCGTGCCAGCAAAATGGTAGAGAAAGAGCTGATTCGGCTCAACAAAATTGAGAACTACCGAAAGGAGTTTATCGGTGATATTTCGCATGAACTGAAAACACCTATTTTTGCTATTCAGGGTTTTATTGAGACGCTATTGAATGGGGCAGTTCACGATGATGAAGTGAATGAGGTTTTTCTGCATAAAGCCATGAAAAATGTGAATCGCCTTACATATCTGACAAAAGATTTGATGGAAATCTCCAGATTGGAAACCGGTGAGCTAAAATCAAATATGCAAGAGATGTTTTTGCGAGATGTAGTTCTTGATGTAGTAGAAAACCTTCAATACAAGGCAGAAGAAGAGAACATTGAGCTCGTGGTTCATGATTTTGATAAAAATATTCAAATAAGAGCAGACCGGAACCAGATCAAACAGGTGCTTATCAATCTTGTTGAAAATGCGATTAAATACAATAAAGATAACGGCAAGGTTGAAATTGGAATGAAAGATCTTGGAAATGGCAAGGTTGAAATGTTCGTGAAAGATACCGGTATTGGTATTGATACAAATGATATTGAAAGGGTTACAGAGCGTTTTTTCAGAGTTGATAAATCCCGGTCGAGAGAGAGGGGCGGAACCGGTCTGGGCCTATCCATTGTAAAGCATATTATAGAGGCGCACGGAGAGAAGCTTACCATAGAAAGCAAGCCGGATGAAGGCTCTGTTTTCCGTTTTACACTAACCCCGGTTTCTCACGTTTCAGTTTGATCCCCTTTTTTCTACCTTTCTGATGAAATTTTAATCAATTTTAAAACAAGAACATCAGAAATGACTTATGCAGTGATAATGGCCGGTGGATCCGGAACCAGGTTTTGGCCTAAAAGTACCAAAGCACTCCCCAAACAGTTTTTGAATCTTTTTGGTGAGAAAACAATGATTCAAGAAACCGTTAATCGATTAAAAGGCGAAATTGAACCGGAAAATGTATTGGTCGTTACCAATGACAATTACGTATCCATTGTTGAAGCTCAGCTTCCAGAAGTTCGCAAGGATCATATTATAGGAGAGCCGGTTGCTAAAAATACAGCGCCTTGTGTTGCTGCAGCAGCTGCCATCATGAACAAACTGGATCCGGACTCTGTAATGGTGGTTCTGCCTGCCGACCATCAAATTTCAAATAGGGAAGCTTTTCTAAATATTTTGAATTCTGCGGTAGAAACAGCAAAAACTGAGAATTCGCTGGTAACCATAGGAATTGAACCAAATCGTCCGGAAACAGGGTATGGTTATATCTGTTACGAAGAGAACAGTGAGCTGGAAAAAGCCGGCAATCCGGTTTACTCTGTGAAAAATTTCACTGAGAAGCCAAATCGTAAAAAAGCAGAAGAATTTCTGGAATCAGGCAACTATCTGTGGAACAGCGGAATGTTTGTATGGAAAACAGAGACTGTTCTCAAAGCATTTAAAAAGTTTTTGCCGGATGTATTTAAGCTGACGGAAAAACTCCAGGCATCTGATTTAACACAGGAAGACATCAATCAGTTTTACCAAGCGTGCCCATCCATTTCTATCGATTATGGTATTATGGAAAAAGCTGAAACTGTGCATGTGGTTCCGGGAGAATTTGGCTGGAATGATGTGGGTAGCTGGACGGCCGTTCACGAGCTATCCGACAAAGATAAACATGGAAATGCGATTGGGAATGCTAAAATATCAATCGTTGACTCCACACAAAACTTAATTCATACCGAAAGCGGCAAGCTGGTTTCACTGGTTGGCGTAGACAACGTAGCTGTGGTTGAAACCGACAAAGCAATTCTGGTTGTAAACCTGAAAAAAGCGCAGGGCGTGAAAGAAGTGGTAGAAGAACTGAAGTCGAATCCTGAATTAAACGATTTCCTCTGATCAGAGTGTAATCTCCATCTGATCAAAAGCCAGCTG
>NZ_JAWLDW010000049.1:2032-18761 GCF_041686455.1 Rhodohalobacter sp. | reverse complement strand
TTAAAAATTGTCCTGACAAAACACAGCCACGAAAAAAATAGAGATATGGTCAACCAAAGCTGACCATATCTAAAGGACTATTTTTTAATCTTGTTTTAGCCAGTGATCAAACCAGCTGCGCTTTCTTTCCAGTCGATCAACTAACAGCCATGGTTCACCGGTTCGGGATAATCCGTGAGAAGATCTCGGATATCGCACAAACTCAACCGGTACCTTCATCTTCTTGAGGGCGATGTACCACTGTTCGCCGTCTGTAATCGGTGTCCTCCAGTCCTCTTCGCTGTGAATAATCAGCGTTGGGGCTTCCACATTCTCCACATACTTTAGAGGTGAAAGATCCCAATAGAGTTCCTGCTTCTCCCAGGGATATCCGCCAAATTCATATTCCGTGAGTCCCTGTGCGTCGGACGAACCGTACCAGCTGAACCAGTTCGAAATAGAGCGGCTGGTAACCGCAGCTTTCCACTTATCGGGGTAGCGGGCCGTGAGCCAGTTGGTCATGTATCCGCCGTAACTTCCTCCGCTCACTCCAACACGATCTTCATCGATATCGGGATATTTTTCAAGAACGGCATCGAGGCCTTTCAGGAAATCCTCTTCATCCAAAAAGCCCCACTGCTCCTTGGTGGCATACATGAAATCGTGTCCATAGGAGGAAGATCCACGCGGGTTAGGATAGAAAACAAACATTCCGGAAGCAGAAAGCGTGTGAAATGCCTGGAACCAGGTATTGCCGTAATAGGAGTGTGGTCCGCCATGAATTTTCATCACCAGCGGGTAGGATTTTCCTTCCTCATACCCTACCGGTTTGATAACCCATCCCTGTATTTCCGTTCCGTCATCCACTGTCCAGAGAATTTCTTCTGCCGGATTGATTGTACGGTCGGCCATCCACTCTTCATTAAAGCGGGAGAGCTGCACTTCACGGCTTCCATCAGCCCGGGAAACAAACACTTCGGCAGGTGTAACGGCGTCTGTTGCCGTGTACGCCATCAAGCGGCCATTCTCCGTTGTTGAGAAGTTGCTTAGTCTGCGTTCCCCACCTGTAACCTGACGAATTTCGCCTCCGGTTCGGTTGACTTCAAACAGGTGAGAATTTCCACGAATCTGTGTGCTGAAGCGTAACGCATTTCCGTTTGGAGTCCAGTTGGGTGATCCGGGTGAAAGATCCCAGTTTTCAGTCAGGTTGGTTACTGAACCGGTTGGTTCTCCATTTGTGTTCAGAGCGGTAATCATAATATCAGTTTGGGCTCCACGCTCATCAGACTGAAGGAATGTCATAAAACGTCCGTTGGGTGAAACAGCCGGTGAACGCTGTGTGCCCTCCATGTCGAAAACCTGGGAAACTTCTTTAGAATCCAGGTCGATCATATAAATATTACGAGTAAAGTCGTCGTTGTACTCATCATCTTCGAGAGGATCACCGGAAAAGTATATTCTGCTGCCATCTTGTGCCCACTCCACATCACCAGTATTAAACTCCATTTCGGTGATCTGTTCAGAATCTCCGCCATCTGAAGATATGAGGAAGAGCTGACGTTTTTTGTTAATGGATGGATGAGGAAGCCACTCGGATCTGCCGTCTTGCATGTACTGCATTTGGGTGATGACCCGTCCATCAAAACGCTCGGCATCAAGGGTATTGGTGATGGCATCGGGAGCAATCCATCCGGCTCTTTCTTCCTGTTCCTCTTCGGTCTCCGGTTCTTTCACAAAAGCGATGGTTGATCCATCGGGCGACCAAATGGGAGAACTATCGAGTCCTTCGATGGTAAATGCTTCACCGCCCGGTTCCGTAACGCGAATAAAACGAACGGAGTTGTCGTCATCTCCCCGGCGCGACTGGATTCCCAGAAGTTCTCCATCAGGAGACCACTGCGGGCCGGACGATTCAACGGTGGGATCGGTAAACCGAAACGGTTCGCCATCCGGCTGGCCACTGTTGAGTTTTTGCATCCACACTTCACGATGCCGCTTGTTGTTTTCTACATCGATGGTTGTGCGTGTAAAGGCAACATAGCTGCCATCCGGTGAAATTTCAGTCTGGCTTACAAAAACGGTTTTGTAGTAGTCTTCCGGAGTAACACCTTGTTGAGCTATGAGTGGTGCAGAGATCCAGAAAACGAGAAGTAAAAGTATAGGTGTGAATTTTACGTATCGGTTCCTCATCGTATATGATCTATTTCTTAAGGTTGAAGAACCGTAATGTAATTGAACAGAAGGTAGTATTAAAATAAGAACGGCCCTCGAGGGGCCGTTTTACAAATTTTTTTAAGAATGAGTGTTAGCCTTCAGTGATTAGATCACTATGGATCTTCATTTTCTTACCGGCCAATGCTTCATTTACATTGAAGATATGATCGCCGATTTTTTCGAGGCGAGTGAGATAATCGAGGTATGTAACCCCTGCCTTAGAATTATATACACCATCTTCCAGGCGCTTGTAATGAGCGTCTTTCATCATGTCGCGTTTGCGATTAATCTCCTGTTCAATTTCGATGGCCGGATTCAGATCAATTTCATCTCCAAAATTCTCCATGTTGGCACGCATGATTTTAATAGCTTCCCGAACTACATCCAACATATTGGCTATTTCATCAATGGCCTCTTGAGGAAGCTGGATTTCTTCATTTTCCATCAGTTCAAAAGTTTTCGACATCTGAAAGTAGATATCACCGATTCGCTCCAGATCATTAATCATGCTGTGCATGAGTCGGATTTTACGTGTAGAAGTTTCTGTTAGATTACTGCTTGAAATTTTTGTGAGATATTCTGCAACCTCAAGCTCAATGTTATCCGTAATCTGTTCCCGCTTCTTGATCTTTTTAAGGAATTTTTCCTGCTTATTTTGCTTTTTGAAAAACAGGCCGTTAAAGCTGATATGCATCTTTTCAATAAGCCGGCCAAACAGTTCGATCTCCTTAAATGCCTGTGCAATAGATAGTTCAGATGACGACATTAAACCGCCGGAAATAAATTTAAGACGGAAAACTTGATCGGAATCCTCTTCTTCTTTTTGAAAACGTTCGACAAACCTTGTAATAGCCGGAACAAATCCAATGAGTAGTAGAACATTCAGTACGTTAAACGTTGTGTGGAAAAGTGAGATACCCAATGTAGCAGCTGCCCGTGCTTCCTGGGAATCATCAAAGATAGAGCCTATTTCCGGCTGGAAGTAATGCATCACGTTGTCAATCCCCATTAAAAAGGGATTAATCAATAAGAGCATCCATACCACCCCGAACACATTGAAAATGAAGTGAAACCTCGCTGCCCTTTTTGCATGAACGTTACCAACAATAGCAGCAATGTTTGCTGTAACTGTTGTCCCTATATTTTCCCCCAATACCATGGCAGCTGCAATAGGAAATGTAATCCAGCCCTGGAATAACATCACGAGTGTAATGGCGGTAGCAGCGGAAGAAGACTGTGTAAGCAGGGTGAGCAGAGTACCAATTATTACGAAAATCACCATGGAGGCAAACCCAAACTCCGTAAAGGAGTCCAAAAAGGCGAACATCTCCGGATTATCCTGAATATTAGGAACGGCATCTTTGATAAACTCCAGACCAATAAAAAGAATACCGAAGCCGATCATTGTTTCAGCGAGGTTTTTCAGCTTCTCTTTTCCGAAAAACATAAATGGAAAGAAAATACCGATCATCGCAATGGCTATCGGGGTAATTTTCATTTTGAAGCCGAAAATAGAAACCATCCAGGCTGTAACGGTGGTACCAATATTGGCTCCCATTATCACCCCGGTTGATTCGACAAACGTAATCAGTCCGGCATTTACAAAACTTACAACCATCACGGTGGTTGTAGATGAGGACTGTGTAATAGTTGTCGCTGTAAAACCTGTAAATATCCCCCTAAGCCGGCTGGTTGTCATCCCTTTCAGGATAGAGCGCAGACGTGAACCTGCAACTTTTTGAAGGCCGTCACTGAAAATTTTCATCCCGTAGATAAAGATCCCCAATGCCCCGATCAGCTGCAGAAAATCAAATAACGTATAGTTCATTTAACGAGTATTATCTCAACAGATTGATTTAGTAAGCAAGCTTAAAGATGCACATTAATTCAGGTGGGTAGCAAGTTAAATTAATGTTAAGAGATTCAGCCCCAAAGAAAACACATTACTGTTCAAGTAATTGATAATAGTAATGTAATACGTTTAGCTCTAGGGTTTCTCAATGGCAATTACATCATACAGATCTGTTCGCCGGTCTTTCATGGTTCGCACGCTTCCCTGTTCGTGGAGTTCTTTTAACAGGTCGAGATCTACATCCACAATCAAAATCATCTCCGTGTTAGGTGTAGCCTCTGCTTTAATACCATTTGTCGGGAACGAGAAATCGCAGGGAGTAAATACCACGGATTGCGCAAAGGAGATATCCATATTGTGAACCTTCGGCAGATTTCCCACACTTCCGGCAATGGCTACATAGCACTCATTTTCAATAGACCGGGCAATGGCACAGTTTCGAACTCGTGAGTATCCATTTTGGGTATCGGTAAGGAAAGGAACAAAGAGAATGTCCATGTCCTGTTTTGCGAGTAAACGGCTGAGCTCCGGGAATTCAATATCGTAGCAGATCAGAATCCCAATTTTTCCAGCGTCGGTGTCGAATGTTCTGATCTGTGTTCCGCCGGTCATTCCCCACACTTTTACCTCATCGGGTGTGATGTGAATTTTTTCGTAGCGCTCCACTTCCCCGTTTCGCTTACAGAGATAGCCAATGTTTTTGAGTACGTCATCCTTAAACTCCGGCATACTGCCGGTAATGATGTTGGTGTTGTAGGAGATGGCATATTCGGCAAATGTATCTCTTAATCTCTCCGTATAGCCGGCCAGTTTCCGAATGGCATCGGGCTCGGAGAGGTGATTATACTCAGCCATTAACGGAGCGTTTACATACTCCGGGAAAAGTAGAAAATCAGCTCTGTACCCTGATACGGCATCTACAAAATACTCGATTTGCTCTGTCAGATCTGCCCATCCGGCATATGGACGCATCCCCCATTGAACCAAACCGAGCCGAACTACACTTTTCTGAGGTATATATTTTTTCTGTGGCTTTTGATAGTAGATGTTGGACCACTCCAGTAGGGCAGCGTACGATTCTGAAGCATCATCTTCGGGCAGGTAGTTTTTAACAACTCGCTTTACATGAAAATCGTTAGATAGCTGAAAGTTGAGTACAGGATCATGAATCTCTTTATTTTTTACCTTTTCGATATACTGCTTGGCGCTCAGGTCATCAAATTTATGGAAGTTGGGTAGTCTTCCTCCAAATACGATACTCTTCAGATTCCTCTCTTCGCATAGCTCTTTCCGGTAATCATATAGCCGTCGACCCAAGCGTAATCCACGGTAGTCAGGGTGAACTAACATATCGAGGCCGTACAATGTATCTCCATCATTGGTGTGAGTCTTGAAGGTATCGTTAGCGGTAATATCCAGATAGGTGTGTTTATCGTCAAATAGCTGGTAGTCTATGATGATGGAAAGAGCACATGCTACCATCTCACCATCCACCTTAATAACCGTCTGTCCCTCAGGAAAAAGTGTGGTCAGTTTTTTGATTTGATCTTTGGTCCATGCCGGATCCTGAACTTTTGGATAGCATTTGATCATCAGCTCCTGAAGGGTTTTATAGTCTGAGAGTTTCAGATGCTGAAGCTCAATTTTATCGATGGATTTCATAATGGTTAATGACTAATGATGAATGGATGTGACACAGACAAATGTAAGAAACGGACGGATGAATCCTGAATATAGGAGAGATGTATTTTTTAGTCAGGTTTAGTAGTGGAGAGCCGTCCGATTACCCCGAGCAGAGAATTTCGCTGTCGCTCAAATACCCTCTATCACTGAACTTTAATCCTATTATATGTTCAGAGGATTGGTATTAACGTTCTGAAAAAATTTTTTCATTGCAACAGAACCGACAAAAGTTGCACAAACCAATTCTCCCCTAAAAAGGGAGACAAAGAGGGGTGTGAAAATCTGATAATTACTTGGTGTTTTAACAAATGCTGACGTAATATTACTAGCCAAAACCAGTCTTGTGAAGACAGGAAGATCGATAGTGGCCCCACCATTCAAGGTTGGGATGTCAAATGGAATAGCCCGTCACCAAGCTCCCGTATTCGGGGGCGACACTCCTCAACCACGAACATTTATATCAAATAAATCTGTCAGGAATTCTCAAAAATCTCATCTTATTAGTAGATCAAACACAATTAATTTAACAGAGAGATCATGAAAAAGACATATTCCAAAATGCAGATACATTTTATATTTGGCACAAAAAACCGAGAGAACCTGATTTCGCCGCATATTGAAAAAAGACTATGGAGTTATATTGGAGCCGTAAGCCGAAGAATGGGGATTAAACCGATTGCGATTGGAGGAACATCCGACCATTTACACCTTCTGTTATCGGTTCCGCCAAACTTGTCAATAAGTTTTGTAATGCAAAAGCTGAAGAGTATTTCGTCCAAGTGGATGAATGATACATTCTATCCACACAAACGTAAATTCAGGTGGCAACAGGGTTATGCTGCGTTCAGCGTAGGTTATTTACAAATTACGAAGGTTGAGAAATACGTCAGAAACCAAAGAAAGAGACACCGAAATCTCTCCTTTGATGATGAGTTGGAGATGATCCTGGAAAAATTTGAGCCTGAAATTAAACAGAAATCAGATAGAATTAATCAGCTCAAGCCTGTGGGTTAGGAGTTGAGAGTCGCCCCCGTTACCGGGGGCTTTGATTCTCGCTGTCGCTCGAATACCTGCGCTCACGCACAGCCTGTCCCGATGCTTTTAATCGGGAGGCCTACACTCGGACGTCTCGCTTGTCAGCGAGACTAAGTTTTATCAAATCATCAGTTAATTAGAATCATCGATATTATTGCAAGATCTATCCAGTGACCGTGAACCATTGTTGCACCTATCATGGATTACCGGTGATTAATTTATTCGTTCGATTTATCTACAGTAAATGGAAAATCTTTAATAGAAGTCCCGAGAGCAGTGGAACGCCCGAGAGTAGCCCCACCGGCAACGGTGGGGTAATTCAATCAGCAGATTTAATCAAGCCTCCGATATCGGGGGCACCCAGTGCATTAACGGTTATTCATTTTCCCAAATCATCACGGTACGGTCGCCATTGGAATTAAGCGAAGCTCTGAACATCCCGGTGGTGTTCATTTTCATGGAGATATTTCCCTGATTATCAACTGCAATAAATCCGGCATCACCGGGATCAAGCCTTTCATTCAGAACAAAATCCATCGCTTCGTCCAGTGAGCCCCCTTTAAACTCCATGTAGTTTGCAATGGTGTTTGCTGAAACATTTCTCATAATCTGCTCACCCCAACCGGTTGCAGAAATCGCGGCGATATGATTGGCAAATGTACCTGAACCAATAATCGGCACATCACCTACACGGCCAAACTGCTTGTTGGTCATGCCACCTGTTGAAGTTGCAGCCGCAAGGTTTCCGTCAGCATCGTATGCCACGGCTCCAACAGTTCCGAACTTGGTATCCTTAATCCAGTCTTGAATGGATTCTTCAGGAGTTATTGCCCTTGCCTCTTCCTGTGCACGTTCCCACTGCTGGTAGCGTCGACCAGTATGAAAATGATCATTATCCACTCGTTCTACATCGGTTTGATCGGCATAGGTTTCAGCTCCTTCACCGGAGAATAAAATATGCGGTGAATCGGTCATAACTTTTCGTGCCAGGCTGATTGGATTTTTAACAGTAGTCAGACCTGTCAAGGCTCCGGCGCCAAGCGTACTTCCATCCATAATTGCGGCATCCAGTTCGTGGCCGCCTTCCTTTGTGAAAACGGCACCGCGTCCAGCATTAAACAGAGGATTATCCTCCAAATTTCGTACAACGTATTCAACGGCGTCTAATGCTGTACCGCCGTCACGAAGGACAACCTCTCCGGCTCGTAGCGCTTCTTCCAATCCATCATAATACTGCTGCTTTACGGAGTCAGGCAGATTCTGAGAAATGGTTCCGGCTCCGCCATGCAGTGCCAATGCCCATTGAGTAGATTCTGCTTCAGGTTGATCTGCACAGCTTGCAAATAAAAACAGGGAGATTATCAGAGAAGAGATAAAGGTAAATCGATAGTTCATATTAAATTTGTTTGAAAGATTGAGGATTGATTTAAAATAGATGAAGCAACTGTAAAATAAAAAACCCGGCATTTTGAATACCGGGTTTTGAAGTTTAAATCATCACAAGAAAGCCATGAAAATCTGTATTACCATTCTGAGCAAAGTGAAAACACTTTTACTGAAATTTCGAGAACAGATTGACAAACGTTCATCGCTTTTTAAAGCCTCTACTGATCTTTCTTAGCTCGAAACGATTCTAGAAAGTCCAGAGGTAGCGGTAAAAATGTAAATGTGGAGTTCTCATCACTGAGCTCAACCATGGTTTGCAGATATCTGAGTTGAAGTGCTGTCGGTGTTTTTTCAATCATTTCACCGGCTTCTACCAGCTTGGCAGCTGCTTCAAATTCACCTTGTGCATTAATAATTTTAGCACGTCTGTCACGCTCACTTTCAGCCTGACGAGCCATCGCGCGTTTCATCGTTTCGGGAAGAATAACGTCTCTTACCTCAACAGATACTACCTTTATTCCCCATGGATCGGTTTGTTTGTCGATGATTTCCTGTATTTGCTTATTAATTTTATCACGTTCAGCCAACAGTTCATCCAGCTCAAATTGACCAAGCACACTTCTCAGAGTGGTTTGTGCAATCATTGATGTGGCAGCGATGTAACGCTCCACTTGAATAACGGCACGTTCTGCATCAACAACTCTAAAGAAGGTGATGGCGTCAACATTAACGGTTACGTTGTCTTTTGTGATAACCTCTTGCTTGTCCACATTAATTGTAAGTACACGCAGGTCAACACGTTCTATTTTATCAATAAATGGGATCAGGACAATAAGGCCCGGCCCTTTTGTAGCTTGAAATTTACCGAGACGAAATACGACACCTCGTTCGTATTCTCTCATAATTTTGAACATTTGCGGCAGAAAAACGGAGAGAAATATTACGATCGTAATAATCCACACTAACATGTTTGTAATTGATCCTGGATCATCCATTTGAAGACTCCTTGGTTTGTGGTTGGTTTAATGGTTTAACGGTTACTCTTAGTCCTTTAAATTCTACAATTTCGCAGATATCTCCTTCATTCAGCGGCTTTTCACTCTCAGCCGTCCAATATTCTCCGTCAAAGAAAATGCGTCCCGGCTGATCGGGCAGAATAGGATCTGTTACTTCCGCAGTTTTTCCTACCGTTGATTCAAGACCGGATCTTGGCGGATTAAAGAGAGATTTTATTCCATATGTAACAATCCATGCAAAAAATCCGGCTGTAACAATGGTTGCGGGTATCAGCCAATACATGGAAATCTGCATCTCATCCGGCAGATCCTGAAATAACATCATTGCTCCTAAAAAGAAAGCCACGGCTCCTCCTGTGATTAATAACCCGAATGCTGGTGTGAATGCTTCTGCGACAAATAGTATAATAGCCAAACCGATTAGCAGAAACCCGGCTAAATTAATCGGCATGGCTGCCACTCCATATAATAATAAAATCAAAGCGATTACTCCTGCAACTCCGGGAATAATTCCGCCGGGATTCGTTACCTCACCGATTATTCCATAAATGGCAACTAAGGTGAGTATAAGCATGACTTCCGGACGCAGTAGAAAACTGAAGAATATTTCACCTAATGTCTGCGGAATTTCATTTTTCTCTGCTCCATCGGTATTTAAAATTTTTCCTTCAACTTCTAAACCGTCAATTGTAGCGAGTAATTCATCAATGTCTTCCGCAATATAGTCGATCACATTGATCTCAAGTGCTTCATTTGCAGTAATGGATGCTCCATCACGCACTGCAGACTTTGCCCAATCCGTATTTCTTCCGCGCTGTTCAGCGATGGATTCGATATAGCTTTCGGAGTAGTTAAATATCTTATTTTGAGCAACGGTATCCATTTCTCCTCCTCCCATCGATACAGGAGAGGCGGCGCCAATATTAGTGGCCGGAGCCATTGCGGCAATGTGAGCAGCCAGCGTGATGAATGTTCCGGCACTACCGGCATTTGCTCCCTGAGGTGACACGTAAACGGCAACCGGATGAGCGCTGCCAAGAAGTTCCTGAACAATATCCTGGGTGGAATCAAGAAGACCTCCCGGTGTGTCGAGTTGTATGATAAGAAGCTCATCACCGGCCTCGCTTGATTTTCGGAGGCTTCGCGTGATATACTGTGTAGCAGTAGGTCCAATGGTGCCTGTAACGCTGATAACGCTGACAGAAGATGATCCGGTGGACTGTTGCGTAGTCTCAATAGTGTCAGTAACGGCTGTTTCACTGTCCTGAAGGACAAAAGCAGTTCCAACTACAAACAAAAGTGCTGATATCAAAAAATGTTTATTCATTGTACAGCCAAAAGTTTAAATAGAATCAAAAGGTTCCGCTTTTCTGTGAAAAGTGGTCTGAATAATAAATTGATGATTTGTGGTCCTGAATATTAACATTTTTCAGGCACAATCTTTAGCTGAGAAAAGAGGAAGTGTAGAAATAAAAAAAGAGATGCTCGTTATAGCACCTCTTTAAAATTGCACCCGTAATTAAAGGCTAATCTACTTCTTGCCCTTTTTTAATTTTTTCTTGGCTTTTTTCTTAGCCTCATGAACTTCTTCCGGTTTATTGGAAGAGGTTTGCTTGTTAATGATGTACTGTTGAGCAACAGAAAGCACATTGTATACCAGATAGTAGAGACTCAAACCGGCTGCAAAGTTGTTGAAGATAAAGAGCAGCATCACCGGCATGATATACATGAATACTTTCATGTTGGGTCCGCCACTGGTTGGTGCTCCGGAACTCATACCGCCGGTTACCTTGGTTTGGAGAAACATTGCTGCAGACATTAACAGTACAAATCCGGCCAGTTGATCACCCATCAAGGGTATAGTAAACGGCAAATCTAAGATATAATCCGGCGCCGATAAGTCAGATGCCCAAAGGAACGACTCTTGTCGAATAATCATCGAATTCTGGAAAAAGAAAAAGAGTGTAATCAAAATTGGGAACTGCATCAGCATAGGCAGACAACCCCCAAGCGGATTCACTTTCGCTTTTTTGTAGAGAGCAATGGTCTCCTTCTGCTGTTTCTGTGGTTCATCCTTGTACTTCTCCTGAATTTCTTTGAGCTGGGGCTGTAACTCACGCATTGCTGCCATGCTCTTGAAGCTCTTCTGAGTCAGAGGAAAAAGCATCAGCTTAATGATGACTCCAAATAGAATAATCAATATTCCATAGTTGGAGATAAACATGCTCCCAAATGCAAAGAATGGAATAATGGCGTATCGAACCAATGGATCCGCAAACCATCGAAATAGTGCATACCCGATCTCAATTACATCATAAGCATGCTCATCATAATTTCTCAGGTCGTAGTATCGCAGCGGACCGGCGTACATTTCATAAGAGAGGACAGGATTGTTTACAATACTTGATTGTAAAAATACCTGATAGTGGTGAAGTGCTCCCGGCTCACTTGGTTCTCCGTCCAGTTCACCGATCATTATGGATGCGTTGGCACCTGTAACCGGCTTGATATATTGGCCAAAGAAACGGGATCTGGAGGATACCCAGTCAATCGTACCGTTAATTCTCTGTTCATTTCGACCTTCTTCCTCAAGTTGAAATTTTTCCAGAACGTCTCCGGCATAGGTGTATGCCATGCTGTTTTGAGCATCCAATACACGATCTTTTTCTGTAAGATTGAGAGGGGACTTCCAGCCGAATTCCACATTTGTACCACTTATATATTGCTGCATTTCATTCAGCTCAATATCCAGATCATACGCATATTGATCTGCATAAAATGTATAAGTGAAAACAATGGAGGCATCATTTTCGACGGGTAGCCTATATGCAATTGTTACACTGTCTTCGTCAGAAATCGAAAACTCATTTTCATCAAAAAGGGGTTCAAAAACCAGTTGGTCAGTTTCAATATTGTAATTCTGGAACGATAAAAACTCCATAGAGTAAGCCGATTTTGTAGTATCGGCAATCATTTGGACTAACTCCTGATCCCATGTTTTATGTCCAAGCAGAGTATATTTGGACGGACCTGCACCAACATTTGTTAGTTCTATTTCATAAAGAGGGGTGCGAACAACTGCCAGGCTGGTGTCGGCTATACCTGAATCTTCAAAAACTCCAAAAGAAGGTCTGTTTGGCTCTGTAGTCTGTTGTGTTTCCTGTATCGATTCAGTTGCTTGAGATTCACGCTCTACAGCAGGATCCTGAGGTTCTGTATCTTCCTCAACTTGAGCTGCAGCAATACTGTCTTGTCTTAACTGTTCCTGTTGCTGACGCTCCATTTCTTCCTGGCTTGGCATTGTGAACCATGCCCAGGCTATCGTGAGAACAAAAATGAGTAGAAGTCCTGTAACCGTATTCTTATCCAAAATTGCTTCCTATCTATTTAATGTCTTTGGTGATTGAGTGATCGTTAAGACCAGATTTAAATTTTGTTCGCAAAAGCCGCTCTCTTGTTTTTATGAGCATGGGAATCATATCATCTTCAATGCTTTTGAATGATAGATCAGGATTGTTAGCTAAAAAAAGGCCGTGCAATCCAAAAGTTTGTTGATCAAAGAGATCACGGAGGTGGGCTTGCTGGTGTCGGTACACTTCACGCAACAATCGTTTAGCCTTATTACGTTGTACCGCTTTGGGAAATTTTTTCTTCGGAGCTGCAAATCCAATTAAACAGCCTTCAGATGAATCCGGATAAATTCTATATCGGAACTGGATAGAGTCTGAGTTCAAAACAGTCGATTTTTCGAAGAGGCGTTGGAAGTTTTTTTTGCCCCGAAGAATATTAGATCGCGGTAAAGAAAAATCAGTGTGATTTGATTGGGGACTATTTCGGTCCTTTTTCATTACTTACCGTAAGCTTATGGCGTCCTTTTTTACGGCGTCTTTTAATCACATTTTGCCCATTGGAAGATTTCATTCGCTTCCTGAAGCCGTGCTTGTTTGTTCTCTTACGCTTACTTGGTTGATACGTACGTTTCATGACTAAACTGAATTATTAGCTAAAATTCGAAATCCTATTTTTAGGTAGACCCCAAAAATAAGAATAAAATATTTAAAATCGAATGCTTTATTTACTTAAATAGCAGTATTATAACTTCGGAACGTATTCCAATCTTTATGGAACTTATTCGTTGCATAAGTCGGATTCATAGTTTAGCACTAATTTTCTGAACAATTCTGAAGTTCAGCTTCTATAAAAGGAGTGTTGAACTGCCTGCTGTTAAGCTGTAACTTATGAAGTTCATTCAAAAATATTTTTAACTCCTATTTAACTGTATGTTAGACAAGATATCCAAAGTCCTCACGTCAATATTTGGAACTAAAAGCGCAAGGGACCTAAAAAAACTGTGGCCTATTGTTGACGAAATCAACAGCTTTGAAGACGAAATGAAAGATTTGACGGATGATGAGCTGAAGCAAAAAACAGAATCTTTCAGAGAACTGATTAAAGAGAGGACTCAAGAAACCAGTGATCAGATTTCCGAAATTAAAGTGAAGATGGATTCCAATGACGAATCCATCACCCTTGAAGAGAGAAGAGAATTTTCCGATCGCCTGAGCGAACTGGAACAGGAATGGCTCGATATTCTGGAAGATACACTGGATGAAATTATGCCGGAGGCTTACGCTGTTTTAAAAGATACATGCCGGCGTTTTGTAGGTAAAAGCTGGAAAGTAGCGGGTACAGAAATTGAATGGAATATGGTACCGTACGATGTTCAGCTGGTTGGGGCTGTTGCAATGCACCAAAGCAGTATTGCGGAGATGAAAACCGGTGAGGGTAAAACACTTGCCGCAATTTTTCCCGCTTACTTAAACGCACTTGCAGGACGCGGTGTCCATATTATTACGGTAAATACCTACCTCGCACAACGCGATGCTGAATGGAATGAGCCGATTTTTAACTTCCACGGCCTTAATGTAGACTGCGTAGACCGGTATGATCCCAATACGGAACCTCGCCGGAAAGCGTACCGGGCCGATATTACCTACGGAACCAACAATGAATTTGGTTTCGACTATCTTCGTGACAACATGGTTATCGAAGAGGAGCAGCTTGTACAGAGAGATTATCACTATGCCATTATTGATGAGGTCGACTCTATTCTGATTGATGAAGCCAGAACACCACTGATTATTTCGGGTCCGGTTCCTCAGTCAAACAGCCAGCAGAAATATGAAGAGATGAAGCCCAGGGTTCAATCTCTGGTGAAGGCTCAAAAAGCGCTGGTTGCATCTCTTGTGAGTGATGCTGAACGGTTACATAAAGAGGGAAAGAATGACGAAGCCGGTCTCGCTCTCTATCGGGCTGAACGGGGTTTCCCAAAAAATAAGAAGTTTAGAAAACTGATGCAGGAAGCAGAGTATCAGCGTCTGGTACAACAGACGGAGAGTTTCTATCTGGCTGATAATGCCAAGAATCTCCCTATCGTTGACGAACACCTCTACTACGCGGTAGATATGAAGCAGAAATCTATAGAGATGACGGAGAAAGGCCGTGATTTTATCACCAAAGAAGAAGAGGGTGATGAGTTTTTTGTAATTCCTGACTTGGGTACTGAAACCTCTGAAATCGAAGAGAAGATGGACCAGCTCGAGAAAGAGAAAATTGAAGAGATCAGGAAAAACGAGGACTTTAGCGATGAGTACAAGGAGAAGAAAATTGAGGAGGCAAAAACTGAGCTGAAGCAGGAACGCGAAAAACAATTCAACGAGCTGCACAGATTATTTGCCGAGCGCGGCGATCGTATTCATACTGTGAATCAGTTACTGAAAGCCTATACCCTATTTGAGAAAGAGGAGGAGTATATTGTTCAGGATGGAAAGGTTCAGATTGTGGACGAGCATACTGGTCGTGTGCTTTCCGGACGGCGGTACTCAGACGGTCTCCACCAGGCGATTGAGGCGAAGGAAGAAGTTAAAGTGGAGGCAGCCACCCAGACTTATGCAACTATTACGCTTCAGAACTACTTCCGTATGTATCATAAGTTGTCTGGTATGACGGGTACTGCTGCGACGGAAGAGGGTGAGTTCAATGAAATTTATGACCTGGATGTAACTGTAATTCCAACCAACCGTCCCATTGTCAGGGATGACCGGGAAGATCTGATATTCAGAACAAAGCGGGAGAAGTATAAAGCGGCTATCAATACAATTCAGGAGTTCCACAAAAAAGGCCAGCCTGTACTTGTAGGTACAACAAGCGTTGATGTTTCTGAGCAACTGAGCCGGATGCTAAAACGCGCTAATATTCCGCATAATGTACTGAACGCTAAACAGCACGCCCGTGAAAGTGAAATTGTAGCTCATGCTGGACAAGTAGGTGCCGTGACCGTGGCTACAAACATGGCGGGTCGTGGTACAGATATTAAACTTTCCGAGGAAGTAAAAGAGAAAGGCGGTCTTGCCATTTTGGGTACGGCGCGTCACGAATCTCGCCGGATTGATCTCCAGCTTCGGGGACGTGCCGGACGTCAGGGAGATCCGGGAATGTCGCAGTTCTACGTATCGCTTGAAGATGAATTGATGACCTTGTTTGGCGGGACAGACCGAATTGCCAACATCATGGACAAACTCAATTTTGAGGAAGGTGAGGTAATTCAGCACCCATGGGTGAGTAAATCACTCGAACGTGCACAGAAAAAAGTAGAGCAGAATAACTTTGCAATTCGTAAAAAACAGCTTGAGTATGATGATGTTTTAAACAATCAGAGAAATGTTGTCTACTCCCGCAGAAAAAATGCTCTTCTGGGCGACCAGTTGCAGAGCGATATCTTTGACATGCTCGAGGATATGGTGGAAGGCATTGTGGATAAATATTATCCGGAAGGGCAGTTTGAAGAATTACACGATGAAATTCTACGACAGCTTGCTGTTGAGGTTGAAATTGATCTCGATCAGTGGGCTATTTTGGGTGAAGACGGCCTTGTGGATCATATCATTAAAAAAGCGTACGAGAACTATCGCAGAAAGGAACGGATGGTATCAGAGCCGCTCTACAGAATTATACAGCAGATTCAAGAGTCAGATTCAGAGAAGAAGCCATCGAAAATTCAGGTCATCTTCACAGATGGAATGCGACGCATGAGAATTGTTGTGGATGTTGAAAGAGCTGCAGAAAATGAAGGACGCGAAGTTGCAAGATCTCTTGAACGCTCGGCAATCTTGTCGACAATTGACAATAAGTGGATGGAACATCTGCGAGAGTTGGATACGGTAAAAGAGGGTATTGGTCTGCGCTCTTTCGGGCAGAAAGATCCGCTGATGGAGTACAAAAAAGAGGCATTTGAGATGTTCAAGATGCTGATTGATGAAATCAATAAAGAGACAATTTCTCTGATTTGGAAAGCTGTTCCTGAAGTTCAAGCCGATCAAGGTAAAGTCCAGGCTGCTCAGAAAGAGAAGAGCAAGTATGATATGACTAAAGCCCAGGCTGAGCAGGCAGACGCGACGAATATGGGTTTTCGTGGCAACCAACAAGCTGATGGAGATGGTCAGCAGAAACCCTCAGCTCCAGGCGAGAAACGCCAGCCGGTAACGGTTGAAGATGAGCCGGGACG
>NZ_JAWLDW010000049.1:0-1932 GCF_041686455.1 Rhodohalobacter sp. | reverse complement strand
CCTGCCGAACGACATCCATATCCATCGTCACCATAATACTGCCCTCTTCAAAAAGGTTAAGGCGATTTAGAACTGCATCCACAGATACAGACTGTTCAAAAACGGTGTCTCCCTGGTTACTCACGTAAGCCAGGTGTGCGGCAGAGACTGAAGCCGGGTTCAGGCCGTATACATTGTACGATTTGCACAATCCTGATTGATGCTCAATGGCCTGCCGGAAAGGTGAGCCGGAGTGAGCTTTTCCATTTTTAAACTCCCGCACATCCGTATGAGCATCGATATTAACGATATTGACTGACAGTTCCGATTTTGCGTAGCCAAGGAAGTGGCCAAAAGCCGTTTCATGTCCGCCTCCCAATATAACGGGTAATATCTGATCGGAAAGAGAACTCGCTGTATCTTCTCCCAGGTTTTTCTGATCTGCAGACAAATCTCCGGAACAGTTCAAATGGATCAAGCTCTCTGTTTTTTTCAGTAATTTTATATGCCTGTCAATATGAACCGGATGAGGAGTAAGCTTTAGGAGTTCATCATAAATCAGCTGAGGTGCTTTAGACGCCCCGGCCCGGCCTCCATTTATTTTCACCCCTTCATCTGAAGGAAAACCGATGAGGCGAACTTTCGGTTTAGCTATATTTTTTCCGATCAGATTCTTGAGTCTAGGGTCGTCATTACTCATTTCCGGCCCCTTCTTCATTTCGGTGCTTTGCTGCAAGATAAAATCGTCGTCTTCGCTTCCACTCCCGCCAGAAAATAGAGAGGATCGTTACTGCTACCAGGGGCAATACAAAAAAGATCATGGTGTTGCTGTATGCCCCCAGAAGGTCGTGATCAGTCGAATAAAGAAACAGGTAGAGTACATAGGCTATATACATTACCAGAAAAACAAATCCTTCAAAACGGTCGATTCGGTGACGGGTGAAAAAGATCGGCAGACAGGCAAAAGAAGCGGCAAGCAGAATAATCAGGTCAAACCGCACAAGTGATGGCTGAACGGGAATAGAAGCCGGGATAATTAATCCGGTGATACCGAGAACTACGAGAATGTTCAGGATATTACTTCCCACAACATTTCCTACAGCAATATCCCTCTCTCCTTTTAGGGCAGCGACAACAGCGGTAACAATTTCAGGCAAAGAAGTACCAATTGAGACAACGGTGAGCCCAATGACAAGTTCACTGATACCCGCCATTTCTGCAAAAATAACGGCACTGTCTACCAGCCACCGGGCACCAAAAACGAGCAGCAGCAAACCCACAATTCCGGTAATGATCAAAACAGGAGTAGAAGTAGGTAATTTCTCGATTTCTGCTTCCACATCGGCGTGTTTGTTTTCGCGAATCAGAAAAATGAGATAAACCACAAGCAAGATAACAAGAATCAAACTCTCCCAGAAATAGATAACTCCGCTCAGTGCAAAGAAATAAAGCAGAATGGTAACACCAATCATAACCGGCACATCAATTCGAATCAGTTTCACGTTTACTTTCAGCGGGAGAATCAGTGCGGCAATGCCCAGAATCAGAAGCGTGTTGGAGATGTTACTTCCGACGATATTACCGAGAAGAATATCGGCTTTTCCGGCAAATCCGGCCTGTAAACTCACACCAAGCTCCGGGGCACTTGTTCCGAAAGAGACGACTGTAAGGCCTACGATTAACTTTGAAATTCCAAACCGAACGGCCAGGCTGGATGATGACCGAACCAATAGCTCTGCACCTCCAATGAGTGCAATGAGACCAATAATAAACCAAATAGTGGTAGATAGCATATGATTAGGTTATCTGTTTTCCCTTCAGGAATCCGGATTCCATTCTTGAACCTTTGTAATGATACATCCATTCATTTACATTTTCGGCATCGATGACTAAAAAATCAGCAGATTTTCCCGTTTCGATGGAGCCGAATTGTTCGCCCCGGTTTATCGCTTT
>NZ_JAWLDW010000005.1:48523-63413 GCF_041686455.1 Rhodohalobacter sp. | reverse complement strand
ACAATTTTGCTGTTAATTTCGAGCAGATCGTCACGGCTCATTCCGGGTTTTCTGGGCACACCGGCTGTGATTACACAAACATCAGATCCTTTGGTGTCTTCGTAATCGACGGTTCCGGTCAGGCGTGTATCAAACCCTGAGATGGGTGATGCTTCCCATTGGTCGAGTGCGCGCCCTTTTGAAGGGTAAAATGTGTTATCCCCATCTTTTTTTTCAATATCAACCATTACAACTTCTTTCGCGAAATCCCGTTCAGCAATACTTAGTGCTACGGTTGAGCCAACATTACCACCGGCTCCTACAACTGTTACTTTCATGATTTTTCTGTTTTTTAAGTTTTAAATATAGTATTTCGAAAGACTCTTTAGCATTTCAAGTAGTTCCCCTTGAAAAATGCCCTTCTTTAAAATAACGGAAAAATGAGTAGAATTGAAGTAATTTTGGAGAGTTTTATCCTTTTCTCCGGTCGAGTCCCCACATGAGCTTATTGCGAAGTGTTTCGAAGTAATTTTGCTCGGGAAGCTGGATTAACTGAATGGAATACTCACTTCGCTTAATGCTCACTTCGAACTCCGTTTCACTAGGCTGGATGATACCATCATAGGCAAAGAGGGTGTGTTTACCGCTTTCAGCACTTTTAATGGTTAGTGTGTTGTGATCGGGCAGAACAAGCGGCCGGGTGGTTAATGTATGCGGATTGATGGGAGTTAGCAGCATCACCGGGGTAGATGGTATTACAATTGGTCCGTCGGCAGAGAGGTTATAAGCGGTGGAACCGGTTGGAGTAGATACTAAAAGTCCGTCGGCCCAATAGTTGTTGATGAACTCTCCGTTATAGTCCGCGCGCAACGTGATCATTGAGGATGTATCTTTTTTTGTAAACAGAAATTCATTCAGGGCATAGTAGGTATTTCCGCCCGTAGATGTTGCCTGGAGTAGTCTGCGCCGATCAATCTTATAATTTTCAGCAGCAATTTGATCAAGTGCATGATGAATGAAGTCCGGCTGTATGTTTGCCATAAAACCGAGTTTACCCGAATTGATGCCCAATACCGGTATGTCGATCTCTTTGATAAGGTGCGCGGTGTGGAGTAACGTTCCGTCGCCTCCAATTGCAATGATGATGTCCGAATTCCGGACTGCTTCAAGCTCTGTCTTGAATGTATTTACATGACTTGGCCAACTAATTTTTGGAAATTGTGACTGTAAAGATTGAGTTAAAGAGATGTAGTGGTTGTTATTTGAGCACCATTCAAAAACCTGTTCAATGGGTTCCTGGATAGAGTACTTTTCCGGATTTGCAAGAATGCAAAATTTCATGAGGCGTCCTGTTCAGGTCGATCCACAGTAACTCCTTCCATTGGCAGAAGCCACGGAACGGATGACGGTACAATTCCTTCGATAAAATTCTGGTGAATGCCTATTATAACTGACTCTGCCGATAACCAATAGCCAGAATAATTTCTACTGTTAAAGAATGGGTTGTGCAAAGAGTCTGTCCACCTACTATAAAGTGATGACTCAGGAGTTACGGCTCGGATATCCAGAAAAGCCAGCTCTGTCTCTGGCTGGAATACACTGTTGTTGATATCGGTTAAGAGCATTCTCGCAAAAGGATTATCTGTAAAAGGGATGTACAATTCGGATGGAATGGTTTCTGCAGAATCAGTTTCTGTAGCTTCAAATGATTCAAAAGATATTGTGCCGGGTGAAGTTAGTTGATCTTCATTCAATTCGGATAACTGACTTTCAACGTAGTCAAGGTTCTGCTCACTATTCTGATTCAAATAAATCATAGTATGCCGCTTAGCGCTGTTTTGAATCAGAGTGAACTGATTTTCATAAGCTGCATTGATATTATAGTCGTCGTCTGTTACCTGTTTTTTAATCTGAGGGCTCAGTTCAGGCAGCCAGTCTATATTATTCCGGGCGAAATTTTGAAACATTTCTGTTTCTGATGATTGATAGACAAATTCGATTCGGTTTACAGGGTACTTTTCGATTTGATCAGTAAATCGTGGAGAAGGGTTTCGTGAAAGGATGATTTCTTCCTCATTTGCCGAATTTAAAACGTATGCTCCGGTACCAACGGGCATGTTTTTCAGGCCATTATCGCTGTTTTGTATCGCCTCTCTGGGGTAGATGGACAGATATGGAGATGCTAGTTTTTGAAGAAATGTGTCGTCCGGTTGATTGAGAGTAAAACGAATGGTTTCAGCGTCGACAACCTCTATTCCGGAAATTTGGTCTAAAACGCGTTTTGATTCATCATAAACGGAGTGCTGCTCAATAAAATAATTTTCGTATCCGGAAATATTCATTAAAAGCTGTGATGCTGTTGGTGGCACGTCTGCTTTGGCCGTTCTTTCAAATGCCCAGCGAATATCGTCTGCTTGAATACGACGTCCTACACCGGAACCAAATACGTTGCTGTCGTGAAAGTAAAGATCTCTGTTGATTTTCAATTCATATTGACGTCCGTCATCTGAAACTGAATAGTCACTTACCAATGCGGGTTCTGCATTACCTTCCGGATTGAGTTTAAACAAGCCGTCATAAATCAAAGCGATTACACGCATTGTACTCAGATTATCGGCAAAAAGCGGATCGAAATTAGTTAAAGGCTCCAGATTCCCCACTCTTAGCTGCTGAAATTCATCCTGGGGCTGAGTGGTTTCGTCTCCATCCTGCGCGGTTGCGGATTCAGGAGACTGCTCGACAACGGTTACGGTGTCTGTAGTTCCACAACCATACAAAAGAATAATCAATGGAAGCAGAATCAGTAGTTTTTTTGATAATGTAGTTTTCATAGCTATTTATTGCCTTTTAGACCTTTCAACCCCTTAACAGCTTTCTGACTAAGTAAGTTTGTTTCGTATGTGAGAACACGGCCATTTTTCTTTTGATGGGTTGAGACGGCGAGTTCGATCAACTCCTGAAGCAGCTGATCAAAATCTACCCCCGACTCTTTCCAAAGGTAGAACGAAAACGAACCCGGAATGGTGTTGATCTCATTGAAATAGAAGTTTTCTGTGTTTGATTCAACTAAAAAGTCGAGCCGGGCGAGTCCGCTACAGTTAAACAGGCGGAAAATCCTTTTTGATGTATCCTGAATGGATGAGGAGAGTGTATCGGGAATATCGGCCGGTATCACCCGATCTGCAGACGCCATTCCCTTGGCCGCATCATCCCGCATATATTTATCTTTGAACGAAAGAAGCTCTTCAGTTCCCATCGGCCTTTCGCATACACTGGCCCTGCAATTCTGAGAAGAACCCATCACCGAACAATTGATTTCGGTTAAGGGAGAGATGGCCTTTTCTACCAGTAAATGTTCATCAAAACGGAATGCGATTTCTACGGCTTCAATCAAAGTCTCTTTGTCAGTACATACTTTTACTCCAATGCTGCTGCCAAGGTGAACCGGCTTTACGATAACGGGGTAACTTAGCTGTTTAATTTCATCTAAAATATTGTCTTGCTCATCGACCCACTCCGTCTCAAAAAAATCAACCCCTTCAACAACAGGTATTCCCGCAGATTTACAAAGTGCTTTAGCTGTCACTTTATCCATGCCAACTGCAGACCCCATCACGCCGCTGCCGGTATAGGGAATGTTGTAGGTTTCACACACGCCCTGAAAAGATCCGTTTTCACCGCCAGACCCATGAAATGCGGTCAGCACAGCGTGTATGATATGCTCTTCATTTTTCGCAAAAAATCCGGTTTTAATCTCCGAAAGTACTGTTTGGCCCAGATCGTTATGGGTGAAATGGCAAGGAGTGGATTGTTTGGTCAGCTTTTCGAGATCCTCATAGTGCTTGAGGTCGAGCAGATAGTCTCCGGTGAACCATTTCCCGTTTTTAGCAATATAGAGTGGACGTATTTTGTAGGGAGAGCTTTCAAGAGCTGAAATTGCCTGCATGGCCGTAAGAACAGATACTTCATGTTCCGGTGAGGCACCGCCAAAGGCAACGACAAGATTTTTTTTCATAATGTTTAACTGAATTTAGCTGATGATACAAAGTTCACTTTTTAATTAACAGCATCTTATCGGGATTGATCAATATTATTTTCACCTAACTCACTCGTACTCATTGTACAGCTTAAAATTCTTATATGTTGGCTCTGTGTCAGTTCTCAAAAATAAAGGTGATTGATTTAATGGCTCAAAGTAAAATTCTTGTGATTGAAGATGAGTTGATGACGGCTCGTCTCATCACTTACCGGCTCAAGTCACTTAGTCATGAAGTACAGCATGAAAAAGACGGTGTTAAGGGGTTACAAGCAATCAAATAGTTTAAGCCTGATTCGCTTATTCAGTGATTTCTCAGATTGTGCTGATTGTTGATAATTCATGGGGGGAAAGTTTGTAAGTAAATTGTTGTTCTTGGGTCTTACAGATAAAACTGGAAAAGTGAGTTACATCAAACCTGAATTTAAACACAGTAAATTAACAGGCGCTATTTTAGGTTGTGCTTTTGAGGTTTATAATGAACTGGGCATGGGTTTTCCTGAAAAAATCTATCAGAGAAGTCTTGAATTAGAATTCAAAGAGAATGGTCTTAGTATAGATCGTGAATATACCATTCCTGTTTATTTCAAAGGCCTGCTTGTAGGTAAAAGACGGCTTGATTTTGTTGTGAATAAAAAAGTTGTCGTAGAAATTAAAGCACGCCCTTACCTAAACGATTCTGATTTCATTCAGCTCCGAAACTATCTCAAAATGGCGAAATTGGAAATAGGACTGCTTATGAACTTTGGGTCCACATCAGTCCAATACCGACGTTGTATTCAAACAATCGAATAATTCTTAACCATCAGTTTGAACAGCGTAACCAATCAGCGTTTTTTACTTACTCAGATACAGACTCTTAAATTCATACGGCTTTTTAAAGTGCTCATCGTCGAAGTTCTTGGCGAAGTAGATGCTTTCACCGGTTGATTTCATCTCCGGGCCCAACTCTTTCTTCACTTCCGGAAATTTATCGAATGGGAACACCGGCTCTTTGATGGCCCAGTTCACCAATTTTGACTCCAGGTCAAACTCTTTGAGTTTGGCACCCAGCATCACTTTTACACCAATGGCCGCTTCGGGAATCTGGTTTGCTTTGGCCAGAAACGGGATGGTTCGGGTGGTACGGGGATTAGCCTCCAGTACATACACAACGTCATCTTTCACAGCGTACTGTACATTCAGAAACCCAAGGATTTCCATATTTTCTGCAATTTTAAGCTGATGATCTTCGATCGTTTTGATCACTTCATCGCTCAAAGAGTAAGGCGGCAGCACCGCAGTTGAATCACCGGAGTGAACACCGGCCGGTTCAATGTGCTGCATGATTCCGGCAATGTGGAGCTGGTCGCCGTCATACACCGAATCTACGTCCACCTCAATGGCATGCTCCAGGTATTTGTCGATCAGGAACGCGTTTTCGGGATGGGTTTTCAGAATGTTGGCTACATATTTCCTCAGTTCTTCTTCCTTAACGGCAATCCGCATTCCCTGACCGCCCAGTACATAACTGGGCCGGATCAGTACCGGGTAGCCAATTCGTTTGGCTATCCTTACAGCCTCTTCTACTTCTGTTGCTGTTCCGTATTCAGGAAATGGGATGTCAAGCTTTTTCAGAAACTTGGAGAACTCACCACGATCTTCTGCGAAGTCGATCATTTCAAATGCGGTTCCGAAGATTTTAATGCCTTCCTCTAAAAATCGTTTACCAAGTTTGAGAGCCGTTTGGCCGCCCACCTGTAGAATCACACCTTCAGGTTTTTCATGATCGATGATATCCAGTACACGCTCCCAATACACAGGCTCAAAGTAGAGTTTGTCGGCAAAGTCGAAGTCTGTGGATACGGTCTCCGGGTTGCAGTTCACCATGATGGCTTCGTAACCCATCTCTTTGGTTGCCAGAACGGCGTGCGTACAGGAGTAATCGAACTCGATGCCCTGGCCTATACGGTTTGGACCACTTCCAAGGATCAGCACTTTCTTGCGATCCGTGACTTCACTTTCGTTTTCCCCCTCGTAAGCCGAATAGTAGTAGGGTGTCTGTGCGGGAAACTCGGCCGCACAGGTATCTACCATTTTGAATGATGGGATGAGCCCAAGTTCTTTTCGGCGATCTCGAACTTTCTTGTCATCCACTTTTTCTCCACTTTTGCTGAGCAGATATGCAATTTGGGAGTCGGAAAACCCGGCCTGTTTTAATTCGAAGAAGTCATCTTTGGTAATCTCTTTGAGATCCTGCCCCTCGGTTCTGTTTTCCAGCGATACCATGTACCGGATCTGCTGCAGGTACCATGGATCAACTTTGGTGATATCGGCAATTTCTTCAACTGAAGCTCCCAGTTTGAATGCGTTTCGGATCTGCATAGAGCGATCCCAATATGGCTTTAGCAATCGCTCACGCACTGTTTTTCGGTCAAATTCTTCATATCCGTCAGCGCCCAGTCCATCGCGGCCCACCTCAAGTGATTGCCATGCTTTGTTCAGTGCTTCCGGGAAGTTTCGTCCGATAGACATCACTTCACCCACGGCTTTCATTTGTGTGGTCAATTCTTCATCCACTCCGGGGAATTTGTCAAAGTTAAAGCGTGGTATTTTACAAACTACATAATCAATACTCGGTTCAAAACAGGCCGAAGTGGTCCCTGTAATCTGATTTTTAAGTTCATCAAGTGTATACCCTACAGCCAGCTTGGTAGCTACTTTTGCAATGGGGTAACCTGTAGCTTTGGAGGCAAGTGCTGAAGATCGGCTCACCCTTGGGTTGATCTCGATGGCTACCAAACGGTCGGAACCGGGCTCCATGGCAAACTGCACATTACATCCACCGGCAAAGGTGCCGATACTGCGCATCATTTTAATTGCTGCATCGCGCATATGCTGCAGTTGTTTATCGGAGAGCGTTTGGGTTGGAGCTACCGTTACAGAATCTCCCGTGTGAACTCCCATCGGGTCCATGTTCTCGATTGAACAGATAATAATTACGTTATCGTTGGCATCGCGCAGAAGCTCCAGCTCATACTCTTTCCATCCAAAAATAGATTCCTCGATCAGCACTTGGTGAACCGGACTCATTTCGAGACCGCGCAAAACTTTTCGCTCAAACTCATCTTCATTCCAAACGATACCCCCACCGGCTCCACCCATGGTGAAGGACGGACGAATTACGATCGGCAATCCACCCAGTTCTTCCTTGATCTCTTTAGCATCAAGGAGTGATTGAGCCGTGCGACTCTTACACTGTTCAATTCCGATGGACTCCATTTTATCCCGGAAAAGCTGCCGGTCTTCAGTCAGCTCCACCGCATCTATATCCACACCAATAATCTGGATATTGTTCTCTTTCCAGAAATTCACCTTTTCCAGGTCAC
Source organism: Rhodohalobacter sp. (assembly GCF_041686455.1). Lineage (NCBI taxonomy): Bacteria > Pseudomonadati > Balneolota > Balneolia > Balneolales > Balneolaceae > Rhodohalobacter > Rhodohalobacter sp. The sequence continues at coordinate 56,030 of NZ_JAWLDW010000005.1, read as the reverse complement.
GACAGAGGTTTAAGCCGGTTTGGCCACCCATGGTTGGCAGAACAGCATCGGGTTTCTCTTTGGCTACAATTTCCCGGATGGAATCAGTAGTCATGGGTAACATGTAGACCGCATCGGCCATAATCGGATCCGTCATGATGGTAGCCGGATTCGAGTTGATGAGTACAATCTCGTATCCCTCTTCCTGAAGAGAACGGCAAGCTTGGGAGCCTGAGTAGTCAAATTCACAAGCCTGGCCAATTACAATAGGTCCTGAGCCAATGATCAAAATTTTGTTGATATCGTCGCGTCTGGGCATTTTTCGAGGTTTTTTGTAGTCGTTTTAAAAAAAGTTGGTTGGTGATATTTAGCAATTGGGTGATGTTTACACCCACCGCCAGACTTCGCGCTTGCTCCGTCCGGCACCTCCCTCAAGGGAGGACTTTATTTTTGCTTCTCCATCATATCTATGAACTGATCGAACAGATACGCTGAGTCGTGCGGACCGGGCGATGCTTCGGGGTGATACTGAACCGAAAACCCCGGGAAATTCTTAAACTTCAGCCCCTCAATTGTCCCATCATTCAGATTGATGTGAGTGACTTCAGCTACTTTCTCATCTAGTGAGGATTCATCTACTGCAAACCCGTGGTTTTGGGTTGAAATTTCCACCAATCCGGTTGAAAGATTTTTTACGGGCTGGTTTGCTCCCCGGTGGCCTACAAACATCTTGGTGGTTTTAAGCCCTTCGCTGAGCGCCATCAGCTGGTGGCCAAGACAGATCCCAAAAAGCGGTTTGCCTGTTTTTTTAGCATAATTTACGGTTTCCAATGCATAATCAGCGGTTGCTGTTGGATCGCCCGGGCCGTTGCTGAAAAAGTATCCGTCGGCTTTCCACTCTTTAATTGCCTCCACAGATGTTTTTGCCGGGAAAATTCTCAATGTGCATCCGCGTTTGTTCAAATTGTTGAGGATGTTCTGTTTGATGCCGTAGTCGAAAACGGCTACCCTGAATTCATCATTGCCATTAACGGTTTGGGCTTCCGAACGGGTTACTTTGGTTGCAAGCTCCAGGCCTACCATGTCGTCCCACTCTTTGGCCATTTGGACAAGTTTCTCCTCATTCACTTCGGTACTGGAAATCACCGCGTTCATTACTCCCTTTTCTCTTACATGGCGAACGAGTTTTCGGGTATCTACTCCGGATATTCCGGTAATTTCATTGTCTTCCAGGTATTCCTGAAGGCTTCGGTCGGCCATAGGGTTGCTGTATTCGTGAGAAAATGCACGGCAGATCACCCCGGCAACCATCACCTTGCGGGCTTCATCGTCCCGCGGCTGGGTTCCATAGTTACCGATGTGCGGATAGGTCATCATCATCAACTGACCATAGTAGCTCGGATCGGTAAAGATTTCCTGATAGCCGGTCATGCTGGTGTTAAAACAGAGCTCACCGCCTGTGATGCCTTTGTGGCCAATGGCTTCTCCGTGGACAACGGTTCCATCGCTAAGTGCAAGTATGGCTTTATTTCGTGGATTTAGAGACATGTATCAGATTGGTTTCTGGTTTGGTGAAAGGTGAATTTTGTATTACTGCAAACGCTCCGGGTTAGAGCGTAGTGGTGAAAATACAGAGTATCGTGACCGGTAAGGATGCCTAAGACAAGTTTTAAGAGAGGAACTTCAAAATTTAGCCCAAAAAAAATCCGACTACGGAAACCGTGTCGGATTTGAAAATTGATATGGGCAAGTAATAATGCCATTAATTGCACAACCTCCATCGTAGGGTGTGCGTTGGCAGAAATTCAGTTCTATAGATTACTGTCGGGGTGATTTTATTCGCTGCTTTTTTGAAGTTTGAATAAGATAAGGAGTGAGATGATTTGATTCAACGTTCTTTATGATTTTAATAAATCCAACATCAATTAATTTCCTCCAGCTGCTCCCTCAATCATATAGTAGATTTCTTCACCCGGTCCTACAGGAATTCCAAGACCAAATACCATCGTATAAAACAGTATGATCCAGCCGATTAAAAAGAAAATACTATAGGGCAACATCATGGCTATTATAGTTCCGATACCGAGATCTTTATCGTATTTGTTGGCAAAGGCCAGAATCAAACCGAAATAACTCATCATCGGCGTGATGATATTGGTGACTGAGTCGCCAATACGGTAGGCTGCCTGAATCACCTCCGGTGTATATCCAATTAGCATAAGCATGGGCACGAAGATGGGGGCAGTCACCGCCCACTGAGCAGATGCGGAACCAAGCATCAGGTTGACCGAGCCGGATACCAGGATGAAACCAATGAAAATAATCGGCCCGGTTGCCCCCATGCTTTGAAGAAACTCAGCGCCTTTAACGGCGAAAATCTGTCCCAAATTGCTCCATCCGAAATAGGCCACGAACTGAGCGGCAAAAAAGACAATTACAATATAGAGCCCAAGAGTGGACATGGCGTTCGACATTCCTTTAATGATATCGCGATCCGACTCCATGGTACCTACAAGCTTTCCATATACAAAACCGGGGATGAGGAAGCAGATGAAAATAAATGCCACTACACCACGAAGGAATGGAGAGTCTTTCCAATCACCGGTTTCGGGGTTTCTTAATACTCCGTTTTCCGGAACGATTGTGAGTGCTAAAATACCAAACATAATTACAATGGAGACTCCGGTCCATTTGAGCGCACGGATCTCTTTTTCAGTCAATGGGTCCATGGAGGCTTCGTCGGAGAGATCTTCCATCGCCATGCTTTCGTCGTACTCTCCGAGTTTCGGCTCAACAATCCGGAGTGTAACAAATGCACCGAGAGCTGTAATCATGAAAGTACTTACAAACATGAAGTAGTAGTTTGCGGTAGCAACCACTACGTATTCGGGATCAATCAGGTTGGCCGCTTCCTGTGTGAGACCTGCCAATAGCGGATCGATAGTTCCAAGCAGAAGGTTGGCACTGTAACCGCCGGAAACGCAGGCAAAAGCACACGCGAGCCCCGCCATTGGATGTCGGCCCATGGAGTGAAAAATGACTGCGGAGAGAGGTACAAGTACCACGTAACCCATCTCTGAAGCTGTATTTGATATCACGGCGGAGAAACAGATTGCGATTGTTACCAGGTTTTTCGGGGTAACAACAAATCGATAGATTCTTTTTGGGATGGCTGTAATACCGGATCCGATATCGCCTTCCGGTTTGAAAGAAGCTGCCTTTAGTACAATTCCTCGAATTACAGCGCTTATCAGCCCTGAATGCTCAGCAACGCCGACTCCCAACAGAGCTACCAATACAACACCAAGAGGTGCAAAACCTGTAAAGTTGGAGACCATATTTGTGATGATCATCCGGAGGCCTTCGGCATTCAGCAAGCTAACCGGACGGATGATGCCATCCGGTGCTCTTCCGCCGGAACCTTCAGGTCGTGGATCGGCTGCACTCCAGTCCATCCATTCTGCAAATCCACTGAGCAATACTACGCCAAATGCAAAAAGCGCAAAGAGTGTAACGGGGTGAGGAAGTAGATTTCCTAGCCACTCAACAAAATCGAGAAAACGGGTAAAAAGAGTTCTATTATCTTTGTTCTGCTCGGGTACGTTTGGATCATCTGTTTTTGGATATTCACTCATAAAATCTGAAGACGTCTAACGGGTTAAGGCGGTTATTGCTGGTTATAAGTGCCGGTATTAAAGGCCGAGTTGAATAGGTAACCTGTTGAAGCTGATACCGCTCCTATCACTCCGCCTACAATAAAAGTGACCAGTAAAACATTTTCCACGCTGTTTACCTGAAGCATGGTTGCTATGCGGCCGGTAAGAATACCTTCATTCATAATGTGGATGTAAAAAGCCTGAACAAACCAGGCAAACCCAACACCCGAAAATCCGATCAGAAATGCATGCAGCCAGCGGTCGAGCATCAGAGCACCAACGGCAAGTGATGGTAATATGCAAATCCACCAGGGGAAGAAAAGATTTAGAAACCAGGTTATGGCAAAAATGATAAAGAAAGCGAGCATGGGTGTGACTCAAATTTGAAATTACATCTACGGAGTATATCAGTTTAATATGAAATCTGAAATAAAAGTGTAGATGATATTCTTTTGACGCAAAGGAATTTAAAATAATGCATAAAACTTTTAAAAAAGCGATTTTCTTTACCCTAAGCAGGTCAGAACTTATCGTCTCAATTTTGATCTGATATCGATTATTCTGATCTTTCAGTTCATTATTTTATAGCGCTTAAAATACATTCACAAACAGAAATTAAGTATACATCAGCATGGCAAAGGTTGAAGTCGTGATGCCCCAAATGGGCGAATCCGTAATGGAAGGAACCGTTATTGAGTGGGCTAAACAGGTTGGGGACAAGGTAGAAGTAGACGAGACACTACTTGAAATTGCAACAGATAAGGTAGATACCGAAGTCCCTTCCCCCGAAGCAGGAGTACTTGTAGAAATTTTAGTAGAAGCTGATGAAACCGTTGAAGTGGGGCAGCCAATAGCCATTATTGATACTGACGGTGATGCATCGGCCTCAGATTCTGACGATTCTGGGGATGATGAGCAAGAAGAATCTTCATCTGAAGAAGCACCGGAAGAAGTGGAAGAGGAAACGTCTTCTGAAGATTCTGAGCCTCAATCGGACTCAGGATCAGACTCAGGCGAATCTGATGAAGGCGAGCGCATAGAGGTTGTGATGCCTCAGATGGGTGAGTCTGTGATGGAAGGAGAAGTGATCGAGTGGCTCAAGAGTGTGGGTGATACTGTAGAAGTGGATGAGCCGCTGCTTGAAATTGCCACTGATAAAGTGGACACCGAAGTACCATCACCTGAAGGCGGAAAGCTCGTAGAAATTTTAGTGGAAGCCGGCGATACCGTAGAGGTGGGTCAGCCAATTGCAATTATCGGAACCGGGAAAGCTGCCTCAGGCGGATCATCTGCACCTAAAAAAGAATCTAAGTCTAAAGCTGAAGAGAAAAAACAGGAAGCTCCGGCCCAGGATAAATCAGAATCTCAACCGGCACCCGCCGCTGAAGGTTCAGAGCCTCAGCGAGTTGGAAGTGACGGACGATTCTTCTCTCCTTTGGTTCGATCGATTGCAAAAGAGGAGGGAATCAGTCAGGAAGAGCTCGAATCTATTGAGGGCAGTGGCAAGGATAACCGTGTAACCAAAGACGATGTTCTTCAATATCTTGAAGACCGCAAGGAAGGCAAGACAAAAGCGGCGTCTAAATCTAAAAGCAGTGGATTGTCCAAACCGGGTGCATCTGCATCAGGTAAAAGTACAGGCAAGATTTCAGCAGGTGAGCTTAATATCGCCAGCCCGGACGAGAATGTTGAAGTGATCAAGATGGATCGTATGCGCAAGATGATTGCAGAGCATATGGTTCGATCCAAGCAGACTTCTGCTCATGTAAGTACGTTTAGTGAGGTTGATGTAACCAATATCGTAAACTGGAGAAATGCGAATAAGAAGAAATTCCAGGAGCAAACAGGTGTTAAGCTGACCTATACTCCAATTTTTATTGAAGCATTTATAAAAGCGATTGGTGAATTCCCACTGATAAACAGTTCAGTGGATGGCGATGAGATCATCCTTAAGAAAGATATTAACTTTGGCCTTGCCGTTGCGCTTGGCGAAGGGGGTAAAGGCGGACTGATTGTTCCGGTGATTAAAAAAGCTCAGGATTTGAACCTGAAAGGGATTGCCAAGGCCGTTTATGACCTGGCGAGTAAAGCTCGAAATAAAGAGCTGAGCCCGGATGACCTGGTAGGCGGAACCATAACATTAACCAACTATGGTAGTGTGGGTAACCTGATGGGAACTCCGATTATCAATCAGCCACAGGTTGCTATTCTGGGGACCGGCGTAATTGAAAAACGTGCGGTTGTAATGGAAACATCACAGGGTGATATGATTGGAATCCGACACATGATGTACCTGACAATGAGTTACGATCACAGAATTATTGATGGTGCTCACGGTGGTGCGTTTACAACCCGGGTTAAAGAATTGCTCGAAGACTTTGATCCCGACAGAGCTATCTGATATGGGATGAAAATAGAGCGAATTTAAAGGAAGCGGCATAAGTGATTGTGCCGCTTCTTTTGTTTAGTTTACATAAAAAATGAATCACACAGAATGGACGTTTGCAAATCAATAGATGAAATTCGGGATGTTGTTAAATCTTTAAAAATTGAGGGGAAACAGATCGGTTTTGTTCCTACGATGGGCGCTTTGCATGAAGGGCATCTTACGTTAATCAGACAGGCAAAAGAGAAAGCGGATGAAGTAGTCGTTTCTATTTTTGTAAATCCCGAACAGTTTGGGCCGGATGAAGATTTTGAAAGCTATCCCAGGGAGATGGAAGAAGATCTGAAAAAGTGTGAGGATGAAGGCGTTTCTGTTGTCTTCGCTCCCAATCGAAACGACGTTTATGATGAAGAGAAATTCATCCGGATTGAAGTAGATGAACTGAATCGCCATATGTGTGGCGGCAGCCGCCCAGGTTTTTTTGAAGGAATTCTTCTTATCGTTAACAAGCTATTCAATATTGTAAGGCCTGATGTAGCGGTGTTTGGCCAGAAAGATATTCAGCAGTTTCAGATTGTGAGCCGAATGGTTCATGAATTTAATCACAGTATCGAACTGGTTATGGCTCCGATTGCGCGGGCAAACGATGGGCTGGCACTGAGCAGCAGAAATAAATACTTGAGTGCGGAGGAGAGAGAAATTGCACCGGGACTTTACAGGGCACTTAGTTACATTGAAAAGCAGATTCTAAATGGTGTGCATACACCTTCACTTTTAATGAAACATCAAATGAGTGAGCTTGAAGCAAAAGGTTTTAAAATTGACTATCTTGGTGTGTTTGACAAAAATACGTTACAGCTTTCAGAAACGTTAAATGAAGGCGGTGAGTACATCCTTGCCGGCGCTGTATGGCTGGGTAAAACACGTTTAATAGATAATTTTTTGATTGAATTGTAAGAAGTACGTTTTGATATGAAACTTTCGATGTTTAAATCCAAACTGCACCAAATGCGGGTAACTGAGGCGAACCTTATGTATGAGGGGAGCATTACGATTGATGAGGATTTGCTGGATATGGCAAATATCCTGCCGTACGAAAAAGTGCAGGTAGTAAATATTACGAATGGATCACGCTTGGAAACCTATACGATACCGGGCGAAAGAGGCAGCCGAATATGTTGTTTGAATGGAGCTGCAGCTCGACTCACGCAGGTGGATGATCGTGTAATTATTATGGCATACGCTCAGATGGATCCTGAAGAGGCCAGGAATTACAAGCCGACCGTTGTTATCGTTGATGAGAACAATGAGCCGAAAGACGTGCTCGAAAATGTGAGCCACGGCAAAAAATACGGACTCGAAAACGGAATGATTGAGAATCCGAATTAGAGAAAAAACTCAGAGATATTAAAAAAGCCCCGATTTGAAATTTCAGATCGGGGCTTTTTTATTTTTTGAAAAATTTAGTGAAATAGTTTCCTATTTC